>RXKF01000038.1 GCA_003963235.1 Rickettsiales bacterium | reverse complement strand
CATAGCCATGTATGCAAATCGAAGAGAAATTATACATAATGTACTCCAACTTTTCGTGGATGACAGAGATAATGTTGAAAAAATACAGATTAAGATGCCAAAAATCTGATTAGCAATCACAACCCTAAAAAATTAATTTCTAATCTTCTTCATTGATATTATCTCCAAAATCCATATCAAGATCAATATCGCTTTCTTCATCTATAGAAAAACTATTATTGTCAATATTTTCTGAAAAATCTGTATCTAACATAATGTCCTGTGCTTCAGCGTGTAAGTTTTCATCAGTATCTTCATCAACTTTATGATTTTTTTGAAGATCACTTACCTTAGCATCACGAAGAGAATCCATATCAAGATTTCCAGCTGCAATTTCTCTTAATGAAATAACTGGATTTTTATCATTATCGGGAGTTAAAGTCAGAGGAGCACCAGAAGAGATATCTCTAGCTCTTTGCGATGCTAATACAACTAACTCAAATCTATTGGATACTTGCTTAATACAATCTTCAACTGTTACTCTTGCCATTATAAAACACTCTTAATTATTTATTTTAATAAAATATAAACATACAAAATGTTAAGTACTAATGCAAGTAATTTAATCAATTCATTTACCAACCAAATATACCGCGAAGAGATGGACTTTCATATGAGTCGATTCCTTCTACCTTTTTAAGGTATTTAGTTATTTTAACTGTTATTGGCAGCACTAATAATTCATATAACACTTTGAGAGCTGTTAAAGTAAATACCATCATTAGTAAGGTATGAGCTGGCAAAATTGCACCAAAAGCAATTCCTGCAAAGATTGCTGTTTCAACCAATGCGCCAATACAAGTACTGATGATTGCTCTAGCAGCAAAATTTTTGCCAGATTGCATAATTTTTAAAGTAGATATAGTAGATGCATTCAAAAGCTCACCAATAAAATAGCTACTAAGTGAAGCAATAAAAATTCTTGGTGTTAATCCAAATATATTTGCATAAGACTCTTGATTACTATGATGTTCGGCGGGTGGAAAATATACAATTGCATAAAGAATTAATGTAAAAAATAAATTACTAAATAATGCTAACCATATAACTCTCCTGCTTGCAGTAAAGCCGTAAACTTCAGTTAAAATATCATTAATGACATATAACAACGGAAAAACAATAATACCACCAGGCAAAACTAATGATCCAAACTGGAATAATTTTGTTGCTCCCATATTTGCAGTAATCAAACAAACTATAAATATAACAGTAATCATGTTGTAATATTTGAAATTTTTAATCTTAAGCATAATTGATACCCCCTCGCTATTTAATAGCATATTAATGGTTTTGTATAAATATATTCCCAGATTTGTTTCCAACCGTCACGATGTGTCGCATCAACAAAAATTTGCTGTTTAACACAAGTAGATGAAGCTTCTTGTACAAATTTATCAGCAATAAATGGTGGCACAACTTTGTCTTTTCCACCAGATAAATGTAGTTGCGGTATGTCTCTTACCTGATTTGCATAATCAATTGGATTAAGCGATCCTATCATCGGTGTTACACTATGAAATGTTGTAAATGATTGGATATCAAGATTTCCAGCTATTGTAATAATGTCTTTTACATTACTATTTCTAGCTGCAATAAGAACAGCTATGCCGCCTCCCCCTGAATAACCAATAATACTGAATTTACCATTACGATTAATGCTGTTGATTGTCTCATTTAAAGCCTGGACCGAATCATCAGATAAGCGCTTTCCAGTCCAATATTGATTTGTACAAGTTGGATTTAAATCCATCGGAGTATATTGACAAGGTCTTGCTACATACACCACATTTGGTCTTTTATCCATAGCGGCTAGATTAAGCATCATCTGATTTCTAGGAGTAGGGTTATGTGATACACGATATTTACCATTAAAAGCTGCACCATCGCCTTCAATGTAGAATACATAAGGCATATCTGGATCAGTAATTTTTTGATATGTTGTTATCCAAAAATCGCCACCTTTAACTAATATTTTTTTAAAATTATATAATTCTCCAATTAAAGCTGGATCCGTGCCGTATGTAATAGTACGACAACTACTAAATGAAAATGTTATAACAATTAATATTAAAATATTAAAAAGGAATTTCATCATCTAACTCACTGTTATCAAAATTTGGAGGATTTTTAGAACTATTATTCTGATTAAAATTATTTGAATTATTATCACCGAATGAAGAATCGCCCCCTCTGGAATCCAGCAAAATCAAACTTGAATTAAAATTTTGTAAAATGACTTCAGTAGTATAACGCTCTTGATTGTCACTATCAGTCCATTTACGGGTTTGTAACTGCCCTTCAATATATAATTTACTACCCTTTTTGACGTAACTTTTAATGACACGCACTAACCCTTCTGAAAAAACACTAATACGATGCCATTCTGTTTTATCTTTTTTTTCACCAGTAACTTTATCTTTCCAGCTCTCACTGGTTGCAATACTAAAACTTGCAATTTCCTTACCATCATTAGTATTTCGAATTATTGGATCACTGCCTACATTACCAATTAATGTTACTTTATTTAAACTACCCGCCATCTAATAAACCATATACATTTTGTCTTTCTTAATAAAAGCTATATCACATTATGTTATATCTTCAAACAAAAAAATTTAATTAAAATTATTATTGCATTAAACAGTTATAGACGCCTATAATACTGTATTAAAGTTTTTTAAAAAATATTTAAGCTCAAAGACTTATGCAAGAATATATAAAAGTACGTGGCGCTAAAGAACATAATCTTAAAAATATCAATATAGATATTCCAAGGAATAAATTTATTGTCATTACTGGACTAAGTGGATCGGGAAAGTCGTCATTAGCATTTGATACCATTTATGCTGAAGGACAAAGGCGCTATGTTGAGAGCTTATCATCATACGCACGCCAATTTCTACATTTGCAAAATAAACCTAATGTAGAGTCCATTTCTGGATTATCTCCAGCAATAGCAATTGATCAAAAAACTACGTCAAAGAATCCACGTTCTACTGTTGGCACTATTACTGAAATATATGATTACCTAAGATTATTTTATGCAAGAGTAGGAGTTCCATACTCTCCAGCAACTGGATTACCAATAAAAAGCCAATCAATTTCTGAAATGGTTGATATTATAAATGAATTACCTAACGGGACAAAAATTTTTATATTATCACCTATGATTCGCGGTCAAAAAGGTGAATTTAGAAGAGAAATAGCAAACTTAAATAAACATGGCTATCAACGTTTATATATTGATGGAGAGCTATATAATTTAAGTGAAATGCCTAAAATTGATAAAAATAAAAAACATAATATTGATGTCGTGATTGATAGGCTCGTGATCTCTGATTCATTGGGCAATAGAGTCGCTGAGAGCTTAGAGGCATCTCTTTTACTTGGAGATGGCTTAACTTATATTGAAATATCATCCCTTCCAGAAAAACATGATAATAAATATGAAAAAGGTGAAAGAATTATTTTGTCTGAAAAATATTCTTGCCCAGAATCAGGCTTTCAGCTCGAAGAAATTGAGCCAAGAATTTTTTCCTTTAATAGTCCATTTGGTGCATGCCCTGCCTGTGAGGGAATTGGTCAAGAGCCATTTTTTGATTCAAATCTTATAGTTCCAGATGAAACTATAAGCATTAGAGAAGGAGCAATTGTGCCATGGAGCAAATCTGCATCTAAAGTTTTTACAGATACGTTAGCATCATTAGCAAGACACTATAATTTTAAAACTACCGAGCCATTTTCTAAACTTACTGAAAAAGTAAAAAATATTTTATTTTTTGGGTCAGGTGAAGAAATAATTAAATTCGAATATAATGATGATCGAAAAAAAGAAGTTGTAGAACAAGTTTTTGCTGGAATAATTCCTAGTCTTCAAGAAAAATATCGACGCACTGATACTAATTGGATGAAAGAAGAATTAGAGCGCTTTATGTCTAAACATAATTGTTCTGTATGCAATGGTTACAGATTAAAAAAAGAGTCACTTTGCGTTAAAATCGATAATTTAAATATAGGCGAGGTTTCAAAAAAAACTATATTTGAAGCACAAATTTGGTTTAATGAGATAAATTCAAAACTTAGTCCAAAGCAACAATTAATTGCTGAAAGGATCATCAAAGAAATTCAAGAAAGATTAAAATTTTTGAATAATGTTGGATTAGATTACTTAAGTTTATCTCGTGAATCTGGTACGTTATCAGGCGGCGAAAGCCAAAGGATTCGATTAGCTTCTCAAATTGGTTGTGGTCTTAGCGGTGTTTTATATGTTCTAGATGAACCTTCAATTGGTCTGCATCAACGAGATAATTCACGTTTAATTACTACACTTAAAAATCTGCGCGATCTTGGTAACACCGTTATTGTCGTTGAGCATGATGACGAGACAATGCTTGAGGCAGAGCACGTAATTGACGTTGGTCCTGGCGCTGGAATTCATGGCGGTCAAATTATTGCTCAAGGAACTCCTGCTGAGATTATGCAAGCTGAGCATAGTATTACTGGTCAATATTTAAGTGGTCGAAAATATATTTCATTACCTAAAAAAACTAGAGATGGTCAAATTGATAAAGAAATTGTCATTAAAGGAGCTGATGCCAATAATCTACAAAACCTTACTTTAAAAATTAAACTTGGTATTTTTACTGCTATAACTGGTGTATCTGGAAGTGGTAAATCTAGTCTTATTATACATACTTTTTACAAAGCGGCTTTAAAACATCTTGAGCCAAGCACTAAAATATATCCAGGAAAATATGATTCAATTTCGGGCTTAGAACATATTGACAAAATAATTGATATTAATCAATCTCCAATAGGCAGAACACCACGATCAAATCCGGCAACTTATACAGGTGCGTTTACGCCAATACGTGATTGGTTTACTGAACTTCCTGAATCCAAAATTCGTGGATATAAAGTGGGTCGTTTTTCTTTTAACGTCAAAGGTGGTAGGTGTGAGGCTTGCCAAGGCGATGGTTTAATTAAAATTGAGATGCATTTTCTACCTGATGTCTATATTAATTGTGACGTATGTGGTGGAAAAAGATATAATAGAGAGACGTTGGAAGTTAAGTATAATGGTAAAAATATCGCAGACGTACTTGATATGACAGTTGAAAAAGCTTGTGAGTTTTTTGAAAAAATTCCAGTCATTCATGAAAAGCTTGCTACGTTAAAAGAAGTTGGTCTTGGCTATATTAAAATTGGTCAATCAGCAACTACGCTTTCTGGAGGAGAAGCTCAAAGAGTTAAGTTGGCTAAAGAGCTTTCAAAACGCTCCACAGGTAAAACTTTATATATTCTGGATGAACCAACTACTGGCTTACATATTGATGATATTAAAAAATTACTTTCAGTTTTAGATAAATTAGTAGAAAAAGGAAATACGGTTGTAGTTATTGAACATAATATGGAAGTTATCAAAACAGCTGATTATATTATTGATATTGGTCCAGAAGGTGGTGATAAAGGTGGATTAATTGTGGTCGAGGGCACGCCTGACGAAGTCGCGGCTTGTGACAAAAGTCATACTGGCATTTATTTAAAACATTACATTGAACAAGCTAGAAAATTTGAAAATGTGGGGAAATAGGCTTTAAATCTTGGTGCATTCACGATAATTTAATCCTTACTATTACCCATAAGTATAAAATACTGCTAAAGTAGTACCTATGATTTAAAACAAAAGAATAGGTTGATATGAAAGATACAGCAACATAAAGC
>RXKF01000047.1:20075-28646 GCA_003963235.1 Rickettsiales bacterium | reverse complement strand
GCTACAAATGTTCCCCCGCATTCCTTGCATCTATATCTTTGAGCTCCTAATTTATTTTTGCCATTCTTTGTTAGATTAACACTTCCACATCCTTTACAATTATCCATTTCTTAGCCTTTTTGCTATATTTTATTACCTCTACCTTCCTATGTCAACTGTTATTTAGCAATGCCCATATCTATACTTCCTTATCCCGAATTAGCGTTATAAGATAAAAGTAGAACATAGTGATTTGGTCTCTTCACAAAAATTCTAAGCTAAACCACTGTATTCCTACTTTTATTTTATCATTTAGGTAATTTACAAATTAATATCTCAACGTCACTATCATTTAAAACGCTTTCTGTTTGATAATCAGCTTTATTCACGGTTTCAAAATTACTCAATGTTTGCTCAGAAATAAAATCGCCATAGTCATTAATAACCTTAGAAATATCAAGCTTAGACTTAATCTCTAAGATAATTCGATCGCTGACCTCAAAGCCAGCATCTTTTCTGGCTTGTTGAACTAATCTAATAATATCTCGAGCGATTCCTTCTTGCTCCAGTTCTTTTGTTATATTTAAATCAAGAGAAATTATACCTTTATTATTTGATAAAGATTTTGCCCCCTTAACTACTCTTGGATTTAATGTTAAGCTATATTCTTCAGCTAATAATTCTTCACCTGCTACAAGTAACTTCGAGTCAACTAATTGCCACTGATCTTGTTTAGAAGCCGCAATGATGGTTTTCATCTTCTCTGGCAATCTTTTACCAAGAACAGGGAAATTAATTGTTAACTTATAGTCGGCATGCTCTGCTAAATTACTATTATATGAGATATTTTTTACATTAATCTCGTCCTTGATAATATCTTCAAAATCTTTAAAAATATTACAATTTTCTGCAATGATAGATAAATTTGATAATGGTTGCCTGACTCGAATATTCTCAGCTTTTCTTAAAAATAAAGCGGTGCTGCAGATATCTTGTACTTGATCCATTACTTCCATTAAATTGTAATCCACTACAAAATGTTCTAGTGAAGGATAGTCTGTCAAATGAACACTATTTTGTTGATTATTTAAACCTAAATAAATATGTTCAGAAATTAAAGGAATTAAAGATGACGAAGCCTGCATCATAGTGACTAGGCAGCTATATAAAGTATTATAAGCGCCAAGCTTATCTTGAGTTTGATCAGCTTGCCAAAAACGATTTCTACTTCTTCTGATATACCAATTATTTAAAACTTCGAAAAATATTGAGATATGCTCATATGCCAGCTGACTATTAAAGTCATTCATTAAATCTTTTATAGAAGTAACTGTGATTACTAATTTTGAAATGATATATCTATCTAAAACATTTTTAGATGAAAAATTAAGTTCAGCCTTTATTTTATCAATATTTGCATAAAGACAAAAAAAATGATACGAATTCCAAATTGGTTTGATAAATAGACGCAAAGCATCAAACACCATCTTGCCTTCTTTATCAATCAGTAATTCCTGACCATTGACGACCGTTGAGCTAAGCATTGTTACTCTCAAAGCATCTGCGCCATATTTTTCGAATAATTCTAGCGGATCTGCATAATTATTAAGTCTTTTAGATAATTTTTGACCTGAAGAATCAAGTATAACACCATGACAAATACAGTTTAAAAATGGTGGTCGATCAAAAAGGGCGGTCGATAGAACCATTAAAGTATAAAACCAGCCTCTAGTTTGAGCTGTATATTCAACAATAAAATCAGCTGGAAAGTGCGTTTCAAACCAATCTTTATTCTCAAATGGATAATGAACCTGTGCATATGGCATTGAACCACTCTCAAACCAACAATCAAATACATCGCTAACTCTGCGCATTGTTGATTTACCAGTTGGATCATCTGGATTTATCCTAGTTAATTCATCAATAAATGGTTTATGTAAATCCTCAACTTTGACTCCAAAATCTCGCTCTAGTTCTTCAATCGAACCATATACATCGATTCTAGGATAAGCGGGGTCATCTGATTTCCAAACGGGAATAGGAGTGCCCCAAAAGCGATTACGACTAATTGACCAATCGCGAGCATTTTCCAACCATTTACCGAATAAACCATCTTTAACATGATGTGGCAGCCAGTTAATTTCTTTATTAAGCTCCACCATTCTATCTTTGAATTCAGTGACTTTTACATACCAAGATGGCACTGCTTTATATATTAAAGGTGTATCAGTACGCCAGCAATGAGGATAGTTATGAATATATTGTTCGGTTCTGATCCAGTTATTTTGCTGCTTTAATTTAATAATTATTGGATCATTTGCCTCAAATACTTGCATGCCTTTAAAGTCAATAATTTCACTAGTGAATTTTCCCGCATTATCCACAGGGCATACTAATTCAATATTTTCTTTAGCGCAAACAACTTGGTCATCTTCGCCAAATCCTGGAGCTAGATGAACAATTCCAGTGCCATCGCCAATAGTAACAAAGTCTGCATTGAGAACTTTAAAGCTATTTGGATGGTCTTTGAAGTAATTAAATATTGGCTGGTAAGTTATATTCTCAAGAGCGCTTCCTTTTATAGTAATAATTTCTGCACCTTCTGACAATTGAAACTCTTTTGCATAATTTTTAACTGCAAATGAACCTAAAATATAGCATATATTATCTTTTTCTATGCAAGCATAATCAATATCGCCACCAACAGCTAATGCAAGATTAGAGGGGAGAGTCCATGGTGTTGTTGTCCACGCAAGTAGTTTATATTCTGAGCATTGAGGGGCACCATTTGGTTTTGAGTTTAATTTAAAACTAACAGTAACTGCTTTATCAGCGCGCTCACGGTATGAATTATCAAGCCTTGTTTCAAAGTTAGATAATGGCGTCTCACATGCCCAAGAATAGGGCATGACACGCATTGATTCGTAAATTAGTCCTTTTTTATATAAAGACTGAAAAGCCCACAATACAGATTCCATGAAATTTTTATCCATGGTTTTATATGAGTTTTCGAAATCTACCCAGCGCGCCTGACGATTAACGTATTTTTCCCAGTCATTTGAGTATTTCATCACTGATTTTTTGCAATGATCATTAAATTTATCAATACCATATTCAGTAATTGCAATACGTCCAGAAAATCCAAGTTCTTTCTCAGCTCCCATCTCAGCAGGAAGACCGTGGCAATCCCAGCCAAAGCGTCGATCAACTTTCTTTCCTCTATTTGTCTGATAGCGAGCATAGGTATCTTTAATAAAGCCGGTTAGAAGATGTCCATAATGTGGAAGCCCATTAGCAAAAGGAGGACCATCATAGAATATAAACTCATCCGCATTTTGTGCTGCTCTATTATCAATTGATTGCTGGAAAATTTGATTCTCTTGCCAATATTTGATTATATCATTTTCAAGTTGAGGAAAATCAACATTTGATTTTACATCTGGATAGTATTTTTTATCAGTCATAATTTATGTATTTAAAATTTTTAAAAGTTTTTATTTAAGAAAATAATCGCAATATTGGAATATCTTCTTTTTTTGGCAATGTAATTTTGTTTTTTAAACTACCAATATTGATAATATTATCAAGTGCATTTTTTATAAATTCTCTAGTATTAATGTAATTGTCTGAATTGTCGCTCAAATAAAATGTTGATGATGCAGCATATGCTCCGCATAACAGAGATCTTTTGCTATAGTAATTATAATCAATAGAATTATCGCCAGCAAATTTCCATATCAAATCAGATGTATGCCATGCAGACTTAATGCCATTTGTGATATTAATTGGTAGTAAAAAAAATGCTGCAGTATTTTTAACTATATTCTGATGCGATAAATCAATAATACGAATCTCTAGAGCTTTAGCAATTTTTTCACGAATTTTTAAGGTTTGAGGTAATAATCTAAGCTGATCATTCATTTTATCATCAAGATAATTATTAAATGAAACCACTATCTCACTAAGACCACCTGGAAATAAAATAAATTGATATCCGTGATCTATATTGAGATTTTTAAAAGCAGTAATGATCATCTCATTTGACCAAGAATTATTTTGCAACAATATTTGTAATTCGTTAAAAATACTCTTTCTAATATTTTTATGTTTTTGCTCTATATCAATCACTATATTAAATCCATTATATCTTGACAAGTTGACTAATTATATAGATAATACAAAACTATTACAAATTAAATGCCGATCAGGGGGTAATATAATATGGCAGTACATGTTAGTGTTCATGGTGGAAATGGTGAGAAAGCTATTCGTGATCTTAAAAAAAAGATGCAACGAGAACTTATTCCTCGTCAGATGAAACTTGGTCGTTTTTATGAGTCCCCTTCAGAGGAAAGAGTTCGCAGAAGAAAAGAATCTGATAGAAGAATCAGAAAAAATAGACATAGAAAAAGATTAGAAGGCCAATAATCGATTGTGTGCGCGTTGACAGTTTTTTGGCTTTTTATAAATGATTAATTGATAATTTTGCTAGTGGCGTCATTATCACATAGGTTGTCATTACCGCTCAGGCGGTAATCCAGAAAAACCTTGAGTTAGAGCTGGATTTTCGCCTTGCGCGAGGGTGACACCAAGGCGCGTTCTATAACTTCATTATCGTGAACGCTTACATTCATTAATGGCTTAAAATTAGTCTAAGTTTAGTAAAAGGCTTTATGTTAATTCGTAAAGCCTTTTATTGTATGTGAATTACTATAGAGATTTAATAAAGTTCAGCTTCGCCAATAACTTCGATTTTCTCTACATATTCTAATTCTGATGGGTTAATATTAATTAAACTAGCTAATGCCTTCATGTCTGTTGTTAATAATGTTTCGGTTAAATTTTGACCTCGAAAGAGGTATGGATGGTTAAAAAACCAAGCAAACTCATTTTTCATCATTTCAGAAGAGATAGTTTGTAAAATTTCACCGTCTTGATTAAAAATTTCAAATGATGTACATTTTTCAATAATAGAATACACATCATAATATAATGCTATATTATCTTCATCAGATTCTGTATTTAATTTGATTAAAATCTTTTTATTGCCATTTTTTATCTGTTCATTTTGAGTATTAATTCTTTCAATAAGTTTTTCAATTTGAGTTTGCACTTGCAAATACTTTGGAGGGTTAGGAGGGTATTTAAGAAAAAGAGAATTGACAACCTCATCCCCTATATAATAATATTTACTATTATAACTCTTTTCAAAATTTTCTATTATTATTTCACGCGTTCCTGAAACAGGGCAGGTAATCATATATGATTTCTCCTGATCAGGATAATTTTTTAATGTTGCATTTGCAATAAAACTATGTAAGTCTGAAGAAATTTTTTGATGCTCTTTTCCCTGGTAAGTTGGACATCTTGAGATACCAGAATGACTAGTAAAACTAGCATTTTCAGATGTGATCATGGTTACGCACATTTCAATAGAAGAACGATTAATTTGATCCAAATCTAATTCTTGATTAGCAATAAAAGCTACCCACACATCTGTTTTGTCATAATCAAAAAAATCTAAACTAGGTATAAATGCAGTTAACCCCCTAAAATATTGGCGTAATATATCAGCAGAAAATTGGTGATTTTTAAATTCTTTCCAAGAATGAGCGTTTTTTTCTGTTACTTTTACCATATAAAAATGCAAATCATCTTCTTTTTTATAATGATAATATTGAGATTTTACTTCTTCTTGCTTAAATAAATTTTTAAAACTTATATTTAATTCCGCGTGGTTTTGAGATAATTTAGACCACTCAAATTCTGACAATATGCGTAGGCAATTGTGATAGTTCAAATTAATTTTTTCATTCTGCTTCACCTCTTCTATTACTTCATTGATCATTGGCTTTAAAGAATTTTCATCAAAATGTCCATTTTCCAATTTCTTCCATAGATTTTTTAATAATTGATATTTACTTTTTTCAAAGTGATCCGAATTGTCAATTACATTTACACCGGTTTTAATTTCTATAATGATCCTGTCGTAGAAGTTCATGTCACTATCAACTTCTATTCGTGGTTTAGAAAGTAACTCGTCATTTTTTAGAAATTTTATAAATTCTATCAGTTTATCTAAAGATTGTTCTGAATGGTTCATGCCGCGAACTGAAATTTCTTTGCAGTTTGAAATTTTGTTTTTAATTTCAGTGCTCTTTGTTAAAACTTTGGTTAACAAAGTAATTTGATGTATAAAAGATTGTGACAGCGCACCAATGTCTTTTTTTACTTTTTTGTTTTTTTTTAGTATTGTTTCTAGTGAAAATTCCTTCTCATTTTCATTTAAAGCATTCGAAATCTTTTTTTCTATTTCTTTATATTCATTCTCTTTCATGGTTGCTCTTCTAAGTACATTTATACTTAATGTACTAATATAAATTAAAAATTTTGTCAATCATATTAATAAATATTTAGATTTAATATTTATTTGCAAAATAGGGGATTGATTAGAGAGTTTAAGTTTTTTTGAAATTCTCGCGTGTATAACAATGATAAGGCTGGCTTA
Organism: Rickettsiales bacterium; assembly: GCA_003963235.1. Taxonomy (GTDB): domain Bacteria; phylum Pseudomonadota; class Alphaproteobacteria; order Rickettsiales; family Rickettsiaceae; genus Megaera_A. The sequence goes on along the minus strand of RXKF01000047.1, from coordinate 22,159 downwards.
AGGAAGCTTATAGAAGTTATATAGCAATTTAACACTAGACTACGCAATTAACTTGCAATGCTCGTTTGCGGGCGGAAGATGTTGGAATTTTTAAAAATTCTCTATATTTTGCTACAGTTCGGCGAGCGATACTTATATTAAATTTCGTCAGTTGCTCGACAATGTTATCATCTGATAAAATATTATTAGGGTCTTCACTTGCAATTATTTGCTTAATGATTTCTTTAACTTTTGTGCTTGAAATATTATCGCTTGAGGATCTTGCTGTATTGATGCTGGATGAGAAAAAATATTTTAGTTCAAAAATGCCGCTTGGTGTTGCAATGTATTTATTGGCAGTCGATCTGCTGACGGTGCTTTCATTAAATTCAGTTTTTGCAGCAATTGTATTTAGAGTGAGGGGTTTAAAATACATTACCCCTTTAGTAAAAAAATCAATTTGTTCTTCAACGATAGCTCCAGCAATGCGAAGAATAGTATTGTTACGGTGTTGTATACTTTTGATAATTGCATTTGCGGCTTCAATTTCTGATTTGACAAAGTTTTTTTCATTATCATTATGAATATTATTTTTAACAATAGCATAATATTCATTATTAATACGCAGGCGTGGCACTGATTCAGGATTGGTTTCTAGTTTAGCAATTCCGCGATCATCAAAAGTTAATACGACATCAGGGATTTTAAAACTAGTTTGTTCAACAAAAAAACCATTTGTTGGTTTTGGATTAAGTAGCTTTATTTGCTTAACCAAACTACCAATATTACCAATATCAACTTTGCATAGTTTAGAGAGTTTTTTATAGTCCCCATTGGCAATTAAATCAATATTTTGTACCATCATCAATAATGATTGGTCGACATTTTCCTGATCGCTTAACTGAATCAACAAACATTCTTTTAAATCGCGTGCAAAAACTCCAGCAGGATCAAAGCTTTGCATGATTTTTAAAACATCACAAACTATTTCTTCATCACATTTTAAAATATCTGCAGCTTGCCCTGTAGAAATTTTTAAATATCCGCTATTTTGTAGAGAATCAAGAAGGAAATAGGCTATAATTTTTTCTTTATAATCATCAAAGGATAGTTCAATTTGTTCGGTTATATGTTCTTTGAGAGATTTTTCACTAGCAATGTTAGATAAAAAATCTTGGCTTGAGTAGCTATTACTATATGAGTTATTGGATGAAGAAAGGTTAGGTTTATCCGCATTTTTATTACGCACAACTTCAGTAGTAATTTTATCATCTTCGATGAATGGATTTTTTCCTAGCTCTTGCGCAGCAAAATTTGCCAGCTCCATATTTGACATCTGCAAAATGGATAAGCTCTGATGCATAGTAGAAGTCATGGTTAATGACTGCTTCTGATGTATAGTCTGTATTTGTTTTTGCATAAGGCATTTTAAATAAATCTAGTTTTCAGCAAAATTTGGTTTATTATATCTCTAACAAAATAATTTTTATACCAAATAGTTGAAAATGACTCCGATATTTTATATTAAAGACGGCAACTTGGGTTTTGCCGACAAACAAATCCTCATTGACATTGAACTTTACATTTCACCCGGAGATAGAATTTGCCTTGTAGGCAGAAATGGGTGTGGTAAATCAAGCTTAATGAAAATTATTGAAGGTGAATATGAAATTGATTCAGGAGAAATATTTATAGATCCTGTAATTAGGGTAGGTTACCTTAAGCAAGATATGAAAATACATTTTGAAGGATCAATTTACGATTTGATCTTAGCAGAATTTAAAGATGATCTTGAAAACTATAAATATCAAGCAGATATAATCTTAAAACAATTAGATATTGACGGTAATAGTGATGTAAAAAATTGCTCTGGCGGACAAATTCGTAGAGTATTTTTAGCCAAAGCTTTAATTAGTAATCCAGATATTTTGTTACTTGATGAGCCAACAAACCATTTGGATATTATTGCAATTGAGTGGCTTGAAAAATATTTACAAAATTATAATGGTGCAGTTATATGCATCAGTCACGATCGAACATTTCAGGAAAATATTAGTAATCGAGTATGGTGGATTGATCGCGGGGTTTTGCGTAAATCAATGAAA
>RXKF01000047.1:0-20025 GCA_003963235.1 Rickettsiales bacterium | reverse complement strand
TGAGGAGGTCATTGAAGCAGAAGAAGCGACTTTGCGAAAATTAAATCGTAAGCTTGAGCAGGAAAATGATTGGATGCATGGTGGTGTCACGGCGCGTCGCAAAAGAAATCAAAAAAGATTAGCCAATTTACATAGGCTCCGCGAGTCATTTGCTGCGCATCAGACGCATTTGCGCCAAGCAAAAGCAAAATTGCAGATAGAGCTTGCAGAGGAAATGAAGAAGACCCAATTTATTATTGAAGCAGAAAATATCTCGTATAGTTTTCCAGATAAAAAATTATTTGATGATTTTACTTTTAAGGTCAAAAAAGGTGAAAAAATTGGTGTAATAGGACCAAATGGAGTAGGAAAATCTACTTTTATTAAAATTCTTATCAAAGAGATTATTCCTGAAAGCGGTAAAGTTAAACATGGCACGAATTTAGATATTACATATTTTGACCAATATAGAACGCAGTTAAATCCTAATTTTAGTATCAAACAAACGCTTTGCCCGACAGGTGGGGATCAAATATTTTTAAAAGATAAAACTATGCATGTTGCAGGTTATTTAAAGAAATTTATGTTTGATCCAAAATATATGGAAGATAAAGTTTCAACATTATCAGGTGGAGAAGCTAATAGATTGCTACTAGCAAAAGCATTAACTATGCCTGGGAACTTCTTGATATTAGATGAGCCTACTAATGATCTTGATATGGATACATTAGAAATGTTATTAGAAATTTTAGCTGATTATAATGGTACATTAATCGTAGTTAGTCACGACAGAGATTTTCTAGAGCGCCTTGTAACTCGTAGTTTGATATTTACAGGCGATAAAATTATTGATCTTTATGGTGGATATAATGACTATCTGAAATATTACAAAAAAGAAGAAGTTCCTCAGAAGTTAATTAAAGAAAAAGTGTCGACAAATAAAATAATAACAAATGCTGCGCCGCAAAAACTAAGTTATAAGTATGCTAGGTTGCTTGAGTCATTGCCATTGGAAATAGATCAATTAGAAAAAACAATTCTAGATGTCGAACAACAATTATCAAAAAATGATCTTTATACATCTAATAATAATAAATATAATCAATTAATTTTAATGCTAGAAAAGGCTAATCAACAATTGGATGAAAAAATGCAGCAGTGGCTGGAAGTAGAGAATATGGCCGATTCTATTAAGAAGTAAATGAAATGAGCAATGGAGTAAAATTATACACGCTATTCTGCGCTATTTTTTGTACTATTATTATTACGAGTAATTTGATATTTCAAAAATTTATAAGTTTTGAGCTATTTAATCAAAAATTTGATATTACAGTTGGAGTATTATTTTATCCAATAACATTTTTAATCTCTGACTTGGTAACAGAGTTTTTTGGTAAAAAAAATGCGACTTTTATGGTTAAAGTTTCAGTGGTCTGTAGCATTATAATTCTTATTTTAATAAAAATTGCTGATGCTTGCCACAGTAATAGTTGGTCCAAAGTTGATGATTTCACATTTCACGTAGTTTTTGGTTCTTATTCATTTGCAGTTATTATCTCAATTTTTGCTAATTATGTTGGGCAAGTAACCGATATTTATATATTTTCTTACTTAAAGCAGTTGACGGATGGTAAATATTTATGGTTAAGAAATATAATCAGTACATTAGCAGGTCTTACAGTTGATGCAGTGAGTATAACTAGTTTATTATCTATTTTTGGACTTATAGAATTTGAGCATTTTAAAGCTATAATGTTTGGCGGTATTATATTTAAATTATTTGCAACAATAATATCTGTGCCAATTTATTATTTATTTTATCATCGATAAATACGAATTGGCTAAAACGATATAATCTTTCTCAATTTTAGGAAAAAATTGTTTAGTAAAAGGAAGCATCTCTTCTTTATTATTATCAAACTTAATATCCACAATATCGCCTGCGCCAAAATTAACGATGCCGAGTACTATGGCAATTTTTTGTCCTTCTTCATTAAATATAGGGATATTTTTTAAATCATTATAATAATATTCATCATCATCTAATTTCGGCATATTTTCTTTGTGGCAGTAAAGGCTTGTGCCTTTTAAACTCTCAGCTTGATTTCTATTGATGCAGGATTCAATTCTAGAAATTATTGTCCCTTGTTTTTTTTCAGTGATTTTTTTTATTTTTAATTTATTACCTTCAATATCAGTAATATTTAAAGAAAAAATGTTACTAAATGGTTTAGTAAACGATCTAATAAGTACATCACCTTTGATGCCATGCGCGCCTGATATAACACCAACTAAAATTAAATTATTATCTTGGCTCATTTCTTTATTGTTTAATTGATAAATTATAAAATAAATATTATCCTAATATTGAACTTAGCAGCTATAATGGATATAACAAGATATGAAAAAACTATTTTTAAGCCTAGTCACATTAATTGCTTTGATATTTATTACATTTTATATATCAATAGCTACTATTGATTTTGATAAAATATATCAGGAATTTATATCAAATGCTAGAGTTGATATTAGTAAAATTAAAAAAAGTCATATAACAATTACAAAATTTCCAATGCCAGTAATGCATATTGATCAAATAATGCAGCCAGGGAAAGTTGAGCTTACAGATGTAGCAATTAGTTTTTCACCAATTTCAATCATAACATTTAGTCCTAAAATATCTTCAGTTAAAGTTAACAGCGCATCCATATATTTAAATAATGATGATATTGGTTTTGTAAAGCATGATGAATTTATTTCAGAGTTAATCACTAAAAATATTCTATCTGCAAAAGCAACTGTTAAAGAATTAAAATTTATAGAATCTGATAACGATGTGCCTATCATTATTAATAATTTTTCTTTTAATGGCGTGCGAGGAAATGCACAGTTCGATGGTAATTTATCTTCTATAGGTACAGTGAGAGGTTTTTTTAAAAAAACCGATAATATCACTAGCTTTTGGCTTGAAGCTATGGATAAAAATTATAGTTTTAATTTAAATGAAGATTATAAAGATGGCGTTTTAGTCTCTGGAAAAATCAATATAAAATCTAATAAATTATTTAATAAATTAACCAAGTTTATTCCAGAACTAAATCGAATAGCAAATTATTTAAATAGCGACAATGAAGTTAGCATTGATTGCGATATTCTACCAGCAAAAGATAATATTGTACTGGATAAAATTATAATAAGTTCAAATTCAATTTTAGGCAGTGGTATTACTAGAATCAGCAAAAATACCCCAAGCTTGACTGAGATGAAATTCATTTTTAGTAAGATTGATTTTTCAAATCGTTTAAATCAAGAAGAAGATTTCTATTCAAATGATGGTAATTTATTTAGCGGTAATAATTTTGATTTAAGTAAAAATAACATAATTGCTGATATTCACATTGATGAATTAAAATATAACAAAGTCAATAGCATCAAAGATATTAATTTCAAAATTAAATCTGAAAATAATGCCATCAATATTGAAGAGTTCTCTGGAAAGATGGATCAAGATAGTTCTTTTAATGTAAGTGGTAACATTACTCAAAATAGTTTTCGAAGTATTTTTAATGGTGCAATTAATTTAAAACATAAAGATTTGAATGATTTGGTAGATTTTTTTAGTGCCAATGAACTTAAAACTGAAAAAGCTATGCCATTTGAAATGGTTTCTAACATAAAATTTAGTTCAGTTGATTTGTCTCTGCAAAATATACACTTAAAAACAGATGATAACATTTTAACTGGTAATATTTCAACAAAATTTATTGGTAAATATCCGCGAACAAGTGCTAATTTAAAATTCACCAATATTGATGTTGATAAGAAAAATTTTCCAGCTTTTTCTTACTCTTTCAACTTTGTTCAAAGCTTACTTGAGGGCATGAAAAAAGAAGAATATTTAAATAAATTTATTCCAATTCGAAAAATAAATTCTATCAATAATATTAGCCTAAATTTTGATCAAATTAATTTCAATAATAAGCTGTATCATAATATGAATTTTGATATAATTCTAACACCAGGTAGAATGTCCATAGAACATTTATATATTAATGATGGCAAAAACTGGATTGATGGTAGCTTTACTGTAGAAGCTCAAGGAATTAAACCGCTTCTTTCATGCACAATGTATGATGGAAGCATTGATGTTGATTTCTTATCAGCCTCAGGATTACTAAATTTACGACAAAAAATATTAGATAATATTGACCTTGATAAAATTACTGTATCTATGGAAGGTAATTTAAAAAACCTATATCATAATGATGTATTGTTTGAACAAGTTAATTTTGCATTCCAAAATGATAAAAACCTAATTGCTGTATCTAAATTTGATGCCAATATCTTTAATGGTAAGTTAAATTCTTCGGGCAGTATTTTACTATCTCCGTATACTTTAAATTTTGTCTATGCTCTTAATTCAGCAAATGTTGAAGATATTGCAAAATTACTTCCAGCAGGAATAATAAACAAAGACGGAAAAATAAGTACTAGTGGTACGTTTTCAACTAATGGCGAAAAAATTGAAGAGCAATTATATAATTTATATGTAAGAGCAAATATTATAATGCAAGGTGTTACATTGGGTAGCTTTTCCATTGATGAGTTTATTGAGAAAATTAGAGACCATAAATATGATGTAACATTATTTAATGATGATTTAAATAAAATGCTTTTAACGGGTGCTACTCAAGTAACAGACTTAAAAACTGAACTTGAATTAGTAAAGGGAGTGGCTACTCTTCAGCCAGTCATCTTCAAAACAAAATATGCTACAAGTTCGGGCACTGCTAAAATAAATTTATATGATTTTGGTGTAGATGTATCTTCTTCATTTTCATTTTTTGTAAGTAAAATGAAGCCAAATACTGCTATTCTGGATTATATTCCTGCTAACTTAAGTTTAAAAGTTAAAGGTGATTATTTTGGATTGCAAAAAGAAGCTGAATGGCAAAATTTAGTTGAATTACTAAAAACCAGAAATTTAAAATAAATATCTAAAATTTTTTATATTGTATTATTGATTGGATTGATTTAATAATTATCCATCGAATCAAAATCATATATAAGTATGAGACAACAAAATTTAATTAAAATTCTAACCGATTATAAACAGTTTCAAATATTTATATTAGGTATTTTTAGTGGAATACCTTTATTTGTAATTTATACAACTCTAGCAGCTTGGATGAGCCAAAAGGGAGTAGATATTTCCATAATAGCTTCATTTGCAGCAGCGCGCATGTTTTATTCATTAAAAGTTTTTTGGGCTCCATTTATTGATAATATAAAAATTCCGTACCTGAACAAATTAGGCAGACGAAAAAGCTGGATGTATATTTTATTTTTTATAATTAGCTGCATCATGTTTTGCTATAATTTCTTAGATCCTGATATATCAATTTCTAAAATTTTTTGGTTAACTATAGTTCTGGGCTTTACGTCAGCAACTTTAGACATCGTTATTGATGCTTATAGAATTGATAATATTGAAAAAGAACAATTATCAATTGCTTCGGCAAATGCAGTATTTGGCTACCGTATTGGTGGTTTAATTGCTGGAGTAGGAGCATTTTATATTGCATCTTACTATAGTTGGTCGACAGTATTTTTATTAATTGCAATTATATATTTCATCGGTTTAGTTTTTGTTTTCACTTTAAAAGAAGAAAAAGTTGAAGCAGAAAATATTCGTCAGTTTAGTATTGATTTTTGGAAAAAAGCAATCCTAGAACCTTTTATAGATTTTTTTAAAAAAGAAAAATCTATATTAATTTTGTTAGCTATTATTTTTTATAAATTAGGTGATGCATTTCTTGGAGTAATTGCTACTCCATTTTATATAAAACTTGGTTTCACTTTATTGGAAATAGCTGTTATTAGTAAATTATATGGCGTGGTAGCAACAGTATGTGGGGCATATCTTGGTGGGGTTATAATGTATCGTTATGGTAACTTAAAAGGCCTTATAATTTGCGGTATTGCTCAAAGCATAACTAATCTTGCTTATATTTGGCTTAATCATTGTGGTCATGATAATAGCGCCTTAATAATAACCATCACAGTAGAAAATATTGCTTCAGGAATGGGCGATGCTGCTTTAGTTGGATATTTGGGATATTTATGCAATAAGCATTTTTCAGCGACTCAATATGCATTACTATCAGGTGCATCTGGGTTATTTAGTCATACTATTGTTGCGTTTGGTGGTATTATTGTTAATGCTATTGGTTGGGATATTTATTTCTTAATGACGGTATTACTTTCATTGCCAGGAATATTAATGCTTGTAATATTAAAAAAAATAGTTTATAAAATTTAACTTCAAGTAAATGGATAACATTCAAACTAATATAATCTCAAACTAATATAATCGTTGATCTTATTAATCCTTATATGTTATCATTTTAACTAATAAAATTTTAATGGATTTCTCATGCTAAAAAAATATTCTTACTTAGTATTACTGTTTGTATTAACTATAACTATAAATCTAACAGCATCTGCAGCAACTAAAAAAAATATTATTAAGCATTCTACTCCAGTTCAAACAAGTTTGATTGTTGATGGCACAACGGGAAAGGTGCTGCATGCCAGTAATGCAAAACATAAAATTTACCCAGCTTCACTGACTAAAGTCATGACGCTATATTTATTATTTGAATCATTAGAATCAGGAAAGATTAAGTTATCTGATCAATTTTATGTCTCGAAATATGCAACTAAAGTATTGCCACTTAAATTATATTTGAAACAAGGTGAGAAGATTTCTGTAAAAGATTCGATTCATGCTTTGACTATCAAATCAGCCAATGATGTTGCAAGAGTTGTCAGTGAAAATATCGCAGGTTCTGAAGCTAAATTTGCACAATTGATGACAAAAAAGGCAAAACAACTAGGTATGAACAATACTAATTTTACCAATGCTGATGGGTGGCATGATCCAAAACAATATACAACAGCAGTGGATTTAGCTAAGTTAACTATGGCAATTAAAAGAGACTTTCCGCAATATTATCATTTTTTTGCACAAACCAGCTTTAATTATAAAGGTAAAACTATTTCTGGGCATAATCGAGTGACTGCAACATATCCAGGAGCTGAAGGCTTAAAAACTGGCTACCATATACCAGCTGGATGTAACTTAATTACTACTGCTACCAGAGGGAAAAAGAGCCTAGTTGCAGTAGTCACAGGCAGAAAAAGCGCAGCAATAAGAGATAAGCAAATGGTTGAGTTGCTAGACAAGCATTTTGGGGTAGTTCATCCAACTATAAAAAAGGCTGCAGTGGTCAGCAAAGCTAAAAAGAAAAATACAAAACGAAAATCTATGAAATTTGCTTCTGGAAAATAGTTTTTAATATTCATTTTAATTCTAGCTCAAAATACTAATATCGCTATTTAGAAAAAGTTTGCTCTCAGCACTTCTACGTAATATAAGACCTGAAATTTTCTTACCTCCAGCATAAACCCATCTTAAAAATTCATAGCTACATTCTTGGTAGGTACCATAATTAATTTTTTGCCGAAGTGTTGAGCGTTGCAGAGCGGCTCCTCCAATATTAAATGTAAAGGAAACTAAAGCAGCAAACTGATTCTCAGTTAAAGGAGAATTAATTAAATTAATTACGGATTTTTCAATTCTAAATAAATCTTTAGCCAGAATTTCTTCAGCAGTAGCTAATGATATCTTACTATAATTTTCGTGAGGTAAAATCTTATGACCAAATCCAATGGTTTTATAACCAGCTGCGCAGGTATAAATATTGGAGCTAAATCCTTCGAAATGTTTAATTAACTCAATACCTGTTTTATTTGTAAATCTATGCATATATAAAATTTTATTTATTTTTCCAAAAATTTCTAAAAGTCCTTTGACCATAATAAAAACTAATGATACCTGCAAAAATTGCTTGGTCATCTATGCTCCAAATTACCTCCAAATATTCAATTATATAAGCTGATTCAGTAATAGCTTTATATTGAAGATATTTAACACTGACATACATTAAGAAAAAACTATAGGCAAGGACAGGGCGAACCGAACCATTAAGTGTATCAACCCATTTTATATTGCTTGTATAAGTGCTATATAATGAGGCTTGCTCTAAGGCATCTCTATTAACATGAATTTCCTCCATAGATCTAATTTGATTGAGCTTATTATATTCAATCTGACGATCAAAAATATTAAGTTCATGCTTTTTGTCATTTGCATCTTTGAAATATTTTATAATTTCTGGGACTATTGAACTAATAAATCCAGCAATTGATGCAAGTAATGTAATCATAAAAAAAACCTCTCTTAATAATTAAAATTTTGAGCAATAATTTTTCCGAGCCAATGTTCTGTTTCTGGTAAATAATATAATTTAATCAAATCTATAGAGTTTTTTTCTGCGGTCATAATATGTATAGATTTGTTTTCCCAAAGAATATTAGTTGGCCACACAACTTGGTAAACACCATCTGCGGATTGTTTAATAAAGATGCTAATCTCACTATGATCAATTTTGCTTATCTCAAAAGCTGAGTTATTATTTAAATATAAGTAATTTATTTTATTTTTTATTGAATAATGCTCATTAATGCCTGAAAAATTACTGGGGATTTGGTTGTCAGAACATTCCTTCCAATTAAAACCATCAAAACAGAAAAATGCCTGATCAGGAATATAAATTATCATCCCCTTTTTGGGCTCTAAAAAACTTATTGGCTTAAATTCAGATGATCGGTAGCAAATTTTATTCTTATGTTCGCCATATTTAATAATATATTTTTCATTTACGTCAATATCTTCACTAAGACTATCAATAAAACCTGTAACGCCGAGATTTGAAAAGCAATCAAGCTTTAGCATTGATTCATTAAAAATAATATCTTTATTTAATTGAGAAGGAACCATCATCTCTATGTTTAAATTATTTGTTTTCATTTAAATAATTTCCTTATTAATTTGTGTTTGTCATTATATTAATTTCGTGATTATCACTAAGCGTGATTGAATTTAAATCAATATTTATTTCACGCTCAAATGTTTGATAAATATGTTTTTTATCATTTGAAATAATTTCGATAATAAACTGATATTTTGTATTGTTTTCCTTAAATTGCCAGTTACCGTCATCTAAATGTCTTAAAGTCCATTTGAGATATAAATTATTATTGGTAATCTGTTTTTCTGTTATTATTGGTAAATAGCACCTATCAATTAAATTATGTAAAATTATAGAAGCCTGACTATCGCCACATTTAAAATCAATTTGCTGATTTTCTAATTTATCTGAAATGGTTATGATATCTGCGTAATTATCAATCATAACAAAAAACTCTCCGACGTTGTGATGCATAAATTGCTCAGTACCATGAATGGCTCGTGTTAGATAAGATATATGATATAAATCATTATCAATTTGGCGTATATTTTTAAAACCAATTAACTCTTGTCCTGCAAAAGCAAATTTCCATTCATTATCTGAGCTGGGAGTAAAATTATCAGCTTGAATTAATAAATGACTTTCTTCATCAATTAAAAAAATACTAGAATTTTGGCTTTGATGAAAATGAGTAATATATGCAATTGAGTGTGGAGAAGGTTGGATAGTTTTAACTCTACTCCAATCATTATTTTGAGCAAATTTGGCATATAATGTTGATGATTGATTGCCTTGGAAATAAATTACTACTGAGGGCAGATTTATATTTTCTGATAAATGAGGTATATTATGCACAACAAGACGATCTTCCATCTTATTTGCTGGAATTATATTTAATTTATTTTTAGCATGGGGAATCAAGAAATAATTATTTCTATCGTCAATAATACCAGTAACAATTAACTTTAAACCTTGAAAAACTACATTTATTAATCTCAGTGAATATTGTTTTTCATTGTGGTGCAAAGTAATAAAATCACAGGGCTTGATGGTTATATCAATGCTTGATATTGTGAATTTAATTAAACGATCTTCAATTGCCGCATTATCAATTATTAGCTTACCAATCTTTTGAGCTTCAAAGTCAGTCATTACAATAGGCAAATTAACTGATGCTTTATTTACATAAGATCTTGATTCATTATTGATATATTTATAATGAGAATTATAGTTGTCGTTTTGATCAATATAATATAAATCAATTTTACCTAACTTAGATATGCTTGGTATCTCCACTTCTTCAAAAAAACTATTTTGTGTTAATTTAATACATCCAGTGGAGTTAATAGTTAATTCCCTGCCATAACCTCTTTTAACGAAAGTAATTGTTTCGCTAGCATATGAAGTAATATCAAAAAAATAAGTGGTGCGAAGAGTATTGATTGCATCCAGAGCAGTTATTTTGTTACATATAAGATAACCTTCAACTGGCTGATCAATTGAAGATACATCTATATTATCAATATTAATCAAGCACCGATGCGATATTTCTAAAATAATTGAAGCTAAGTTACTAGCGCCAAATTTATTATTAACCCAATGACCTTTTTCCCATAGATGTTCATCTCGCCATATATTCATGTGCGGCCATGCAGGGTAGGGGCGAGCATCCCATGTCCATAGAAACATTTGACCAATATATTCTTGTGTTTGCCAATATTCAATAAAGGCTCGAATAGCTTTTCTTTGAATTGAGAAATCAATTTCACCACTAGAATATCTAGGCACGCCACCATCAATACATTTAGGATCAAAAAATACATTAGGTTGATTAGGCGCTTTATCTATAGATGGAAAACCAAACTCCGTAAACCATATTTTCTTTGAGCGCGGAACCCAATTAGTCTGCATATTGTTTGGATTAATATGCACATTTTCCCACCAGTAGCGCAAGTTTTTCCAAGCATATTGAGGTTGGAGAGGTTTTTTTGTTCGATCATTTCCATCAACATAATAATCATAACCTTCCCCGGTCATCCAGCCGAGGGCAATATCTTCTGGTTTGATTGCTGATGATAGTGAATTGGTCACAGGAAAATAAGCATCAATACCAATGAAGTCAATATTAGGTGAGGACCATAATGGATCTAAATTAAACCAACCACCTTCAGTGTGATGATATTCAGACCAGTCAGCTGCATAGGAGATTTCTACATTATTTCCCATAATTTGCTTAACTCTAGCTGCGAGTTTTACTAACTCATCAACTGCGGGGTATCGCATGCCGTCTGTAACTCGGGTCAAACCAATTAATTCAGAACCAATTATAAATGCATCAACATGATCTTTAACAAGATTTGCATAATGAAGAATAAAATCATTATACCCATGTTCTCTATTAAAAAAATTAGCTATATCTTGAGGCTCTCCCGTTACTCTTCCTCGCCATGGTTTTAAATCTACATCTAGGAAAAACATTGGATAGAACATGATCTTTAAATTTCTAGACTTAATTTCAGCTAAGTATCGAATGACACTAGCATCATGGACGCTTCCACCATATATAGGATTATTATGATCATCTTTGGTTATTTCATATGCACTATTTCGATCATATTTACCAACTCTCCAATTTTCAGAATAAGTTATATTTTCATTTTTGAATTCAACAGCTGGTCTAATTATGCAGTCTTTAGCATTGATATTATCTCCAAACCAGCAAACTACTGGTGCAACCCATTCTACATTTTCACAAACCATTTGAAGCTGATTAAGGCTGTGAATACTATCTGCAATATTATAGTGATTATGAGAATTAATATTATTTTTAGCAATTACATCGCCATATGGTGAAAGCAAAGTTTTTTCTTGAATTATAGTATCGTAAACATATTCACCAGAGCCTGGAATCATGATCATTGATTTAACAATATCTTCTACTGAGGCATCTTTTGTAATATTGGCTTTTCTAGTGACTTCAAAAGAAAAATTAGGAATCATATCATTAAAATCAGCAAGAGGAAGATCTTCAAATACAATATAAGCAAGGCCTCTATAGCCAGGAGTTGGCTCTTCAGATCTTGAACTCATTAAAGGGTCGGGAAGTTGCTCTTCATCTCCTTTATATAAACGAAATTTATATCGGCTCAAATCAATTAGCTCATCATTATACCAAACTCGGTCAATATCCAAAATTTCCCCTTCGCATAAAACAATTGCAAAATTCGCATAATATTCAAGTTGAGTAGTTTGCCTATTGACAGTTGTATTAGTTTTTTTAAAATATTTTGAAATTGATGATATATTTCGTTTTTCCGTTATTCTATCTGCCCAAATAATTTGACCATATAAACGCATACGACCGAATATTAATGGAATAGGTGTACCATATTCTGCTTTAGAAATACGAAAACTATCTTTAACATTCGTGAATTTATTAGTTGTAATTTTTTTTTGAAACCATTTCTTTTCAAGATAGTCTCCAAGCTGTTTGCCAGCATATCTGCCAATAGTTGATAAAATACCACTACCAAAATATTTTCCAACGCTGCCACCAATGCTTGAGATGATGCTTCCTAACATAAAATTATTCTATAAAAATTGCGGAAGTAGTATGTTAGCACCTAAAGCATGAAGGGCTAATGATCTTAGATTAAAAAATTCTGGATTGCTACACGCTTTTAAAGCGCGCTAGGATGATTTTGTTTCGTTTTTAAATTACAGAATACTAACTTTCTTAAAAGTAAACTTCAACTGCCGACTTATTGAAGGATACTAAAATATTAAAAAAAAAACGCTGTATTTTATTAGAAAAACTTAAAAAAACAGTAGCATACAAGTAAAATTGAAGCAACTCCTAATATTATTTTTGTCAGGCAGGATTTGAGCTTCCATAACAAAAATAATAAAATCGCGAGAAAGATTCCAAAGTATAATTTGAGGCTACTAACCACTGAGGTTGTATTACTCACCACAGAGTCTTCAGCTAAAGCATTAAAGCTCAAAAAAAATAAGCAAATAAAGAAAATAGTTTTTTTAAGTAACATAAAAAAATATAAATATAAATTTTTAAAAATAATTATGAGTCATTCGAGCTTTCACCCATCATCATCGAATCTTCAGTTGTTGACATATCACTATCTTCTGGCAATGTTGGCAATTCTTCGGTAGAGGCTTCTGAATCAATATTTTCTGACAATTCTTTGTTTTTGTTTAAGATATATTGCTTTAAATCAACATCTAACTTAAATTTTTCTTTATTATTATGTGTATTTAAAAATAATTCGTTAATAATCTTTATTTTTAAATCAAAAAAATCAAAAATATAAACATCTATAAACTTTGCTGGTAAAATATAAAGTAATAAATTTGCAGCATCAATAATTGGTTCTGATAGTTCGTTAATACCTGATTCAATTATACTATTAAAAAATGTTTTTATAATAATATTTTCATTGTGCTCTAAAAGTGGTTTTTTATCTTTTAATGTTAACGAATTATTTTTTAATTCCTCTGCCACTGACTGATAATTTTTATTTTTTAAATATTCTAATAAAATTTTTACTTTTTCTTCTCTAGTTTCTTTATTTTTAGACATATATACATACTAATAATTTTTTTAAACTTTTATAGGCAAATTTCAATAAATTCAAGCAAATTTTTTACTATAAGTTAAAAAATATTCAAATTAATTTGAAAGTACTTTTATTCCTTACATTTTTCAATTTCATCAAGTAATTTTTCAGTTTCTGAAATTAATATATTAGCCGCAAGAGGTTTGATAAAAACAAGTTTATGGTCAGGCTTTATCTTTGCATGTCTTGGATGATTTTTTATAAAAGAGATTACCATATCTGCTACATTAAAATTTTTATTAAATTTAATGACAAAGCCATTTGGTCCACTATCAATTGTTTCAATACCGAGGGTTAAACATCTATTACGTAATTTTACTATTTTTAATAAATTGTCAAATTCAGTTGGAACAGATCCAAACCGATCAAACATTTCATTATAAAAATTCTCAATTTCTTCATTATTAGCAAGGTCACCAGCTCTTCTATATATAGCTAGTCTTAAAGATGAATCTTCGATATAATCTGCTGGAATAAGAATTGGAATTCTTAAATTAATAATTGGGGTAAATTCAGTATTATTTTCTTTATTAAGTTCATTATTATTTTTAATCTCGTTTATGGCTTCATCAAGCATCTCTTGGTATAATTCTGCACCAACTTCTTTGATATGGCCAGATTGTTCATCACCAACAAGATTACCAAAACCCCTTAAATCCATATCATGACTAGCAATAGTAAAGCCTGCACCTAAAGTATCTAGATTTTGTAAAACTTCCAACCTTTGCACAGAAAGCTTGCTAGTTTTTTTATGATTTAATATCAAATAAGCATAGCCTCTGACTTTGCTTCGACCGACACGACCCCGCAGCTGATATAATTGACTAAGTCCAAGCATGTCAGCACGATGAATAATAATGGTATTTGCAATTGATATATCAATCCCAGATTCAACAATAGTAGTAGAAAGCAGGATATCAAACTTACCCTCACAAAATTCATTCATTAAATTATCAATCAGGGATGGATTCATCTGACCATGCGCAATTTTATATGTAAGTTCTGGCACGATTTTATCTAGTTGCGCAGCCACCCATTCTAAATCTTTAATACGTGGTGCTACATAAAAGCTAAGGCCGCCTCTAAAACGTTCGCGCATAAGTGCATCACGAATTATTACCGCATCAAATGGAAGAATGTTGGTTCTAACTGGTAATCTCTCGATTGGCGGCGTTGCAATCAAGCTTAAATCTTTGATACCAACCATGGACATCTGAAGAGTTCTAGGTATTGGAGTAGCTGACAGAGAAAGCACATGTACGCCTGCTTTTAATTGTTTTAAGCGCTCTTTTTGGATTACACCAAAACGCTGCTCCTCATCAATTATAATCATTTTCAGATTATTGAATTTGATATCTCTGGCAAGCAAAGCATGTGTACCAATTATGATATTTATCTCACCACTTTCAAGTTCTGCTTTATTTAAGCGAGCAACATTTGGCTTGACTAAGCGAGAAAGCTGAGCAATTTTAAGGCCTGTTTTTTCAAAGCGCTCTAGGAAATTTTTATAATGTTGTTTACATAAAATAGTGGTTGGGGCAATAATTGCAATTTGTGGTCTGTCATCATTAATATCACAAGCAACCATAAAAGCTGCGCGCATTGCCACCTCAGTTTTGCCAAAACCAACATCGCCGCAAATTAATCTATCCATAAAGCGTCCAGATTCCAGATCAGATTTAATATCTTCAATGGCTGCGACCTGATCATCTGTTTCGCTGTAAGGAAATTTTTTACAAAATTGCTCGTAAGTACTTTGCTCAAAATTAACAGCCGTGGTGGTAGCCAGCATCCTTTGTGCAGTTATTTTTAATAATTGAGCTGCAATATCTTTAATCCTATTTTTAAGCTTAGCTTTACGATTCTGCCATTGAGCGCTGCCTAATTTATCAAGAACAGCCTCATCTCCACCATATTTTTTAAATTGACTGATATTTTCAACGGGAAGATATAATATGTCATTATTTGCATAAGTAATTTTTATACAATCATGAGCAATACCATCGACATGAATTGTTTCAATATTTTCAAATCTACCAATTCCATGTTCTTTATGAACAATAAGTTGTCCTTCCGTGATGTTATCAAGCTCAGTTAGAATTTTTGCTAGCTTCTTCTTCGAAGATTTTTGAGCTTGGGTAATAAATTGATTACCCAATAAATTTGCTTCGGAAATAAGTAAATATTTATCACAAATAAAACTACCAGATAAAGGTGCTACAGCTAAATTAATATAATTTTTTTTAAGGTTAGAAAAATTATCAATTTCAAGCGAAGTATAATCATAATTTTTAATTATATTTTTTATACGCTCTAAACTATTTTTTGAGCTACAAAAAATTACTGGAATTTTTTTTCTGTGCTCAACAATAATATCAAAAAATTTATCAAATTCTGTTTTTTGCTCAAGTTTAGCTAATTGAAATTGATCATTAATTGCTAAAAAATCAGGGCTAGCTCCAGAAGTTAAAAGAATAGAATTGCTAGAATTTAAAGTTGCTTTGGCATCATCACTGTTGTTAATTATCCGATCAGGTGGAATTGCGTAATAAAAAGATTCTGGGCTTGCTTTATTAGAAATCAGGCGCGATTCGTAAAAATCATCATAAGCATGTTCGTACTCTAAAATTGATTGAATACATAAATCATCATAAATTATTTCATGATCACCCAAATAATCAAAAATAAGTGCCATTTCTTTATAAAACAGAGGCGTCAGATGTTCAAATCCATGAAATTTTAATCCTTCTGTTACTGATTTGTATAACGCGCTATCTATATGATTTACGCCAAATATTTGCAGGAAATTATTTTTAAAAATATTAATTGTTTCAGTATTTAAAAGAGTCTCGCTTGCTGAGGATAATAACAAATTATCAATTAATTTAGTCGATATCTGGCTATAAGTATCATATTCTCTGATAGATTCAACTTCGTTCCAGCCGAAATTAAGTCTGTAGCCGTTATTGCTAGTGGTGACGATATCGAGAATTTCTCCTCTAACGGCAAATTCACTACTTTCAACAGCGCTAGAGGAACGCGTAAATCCATTTTTAACTAAAAATAAAATTATATTCTCAATATCAATCTTGCTGCCAACCTCAATATTTAAAGTTGAATCTTTAAATACAGAGGGTGGTGGAATTTTTAAAATTAAATTATGAGCCGAAGTTACAATAATTTTAGGTATTGTTTTAGTAGCAAGCTCGGTTAGTACACGCGCCCTTAAAGAGAGAATTTTAGCATTTGGTGATACTCTATCATAAGGTATTGTATCAAGTGATGGAAAATAGAGAATATTATTTTGCTGAGCTGTATCAAAGAATTTTAACTGCTTATATAGGCTATGAGAGCTTTCTTCATCACTGCAACAAAGTAATATGTTTTTCTTGTTTTTAACAAAACGCTGCCAAGTGTAAAATCCCTTTGCTGTCAAGGGTAATTGAGTTTCAATCATTTTGGTGTGGGCTTAAATTCCATAACACGAGTCATTACTTGTGACATAAATTCAAGTGGTATATCTTTTTTCTTAGTATACCAATCATAAATATCTGCGTCATTCATTTGCAAAATTGCATCAAATGTTTCAAGATCTTGATCATCCATATTTTGTAAATATTGTTTTGCAAAATTGCCTATTATCAGATCAGTTTCTTTACAACCACGATTACAACTTTGGTAAAGTAGTCTCTTAATTAAGTTAGATCTATTTTTGTTATTCATAATTTATAAATCTTGCAAAAAAAAAATATAATAATATTATTGTCTACATCAATAAAAAAGCAAGCTCAAATTTGTAAAGATAAGTTTAAATAACATATCTTCTGCTTTAAATGATGTGATAATAATTTGTATAAAACTTTAATTTTAAAATGCATCAGTTGGAACAGTTTAGCCCGCAATATAAAGATCATGCTCACTATTATGATCTTTGGAAAATTATAAACCGCGATTTAATAGCTCATTATGGTCAAGACCTCTACAATAGTTGGCTTAGTAAAATTGATTTTTTTGAAGTACAAAATGAAAGGAATGTCATTCTTGCAGCGCCAAGTAATTTTATCAGAGATTGGATAAGATCAAACTATTTAGATATAATTTCTGAACTTTGGTTTCATCATGATTTAAATCTGAAGACAGTCGAAATTATTACTAAAGAGATGCCTAAAAAAGAATTGAGTATTTTGCCTAAAGTTGAGACTGTTAATACAAATACAATTTTAAGCGCCAACGAAGACAATACAGCGTTTCTTGATCCACGTTTTACGTTTGAGAATTTTGTGGTTGGTAATCCAAACGAGCTTGCATATGCAGCATCATTATCAATTGCAGAGGCAGAGAAGGCGGTTACAAAGTCCAACCCTTTATTTTTATATGGCGGAGTAGGGCTTGGCAAGACACATTTGATGCATGCAATAGCTTGGCATATTAGTAAAAAAAATCCTGACAGAAAAGTACTTTACATGTCAGCTGAAAAATTTATGTATCGGTTTATTCAAGCTTTGCGTAATAAAGATATAATGTCTTTTAAAGAAGAATTTCGCTCTGTTGATGTGTTGATGATTGATGACATACAGTTTATTTGTGGAAAAGAAAGCACGCAGGAAGAATTTTTTCATACATTTAATGCAATTATTGACAATAATAAACAAATGGTTATTTCATGTGATCGTTCACCAACTGATTTAGATAATGTTGAAGATAGAATTAAGTCAAGGCTGGGCTGGGGATTAGTTGCAGATGTGCATAGCACTACTTATGAATTGCGAATTGGTATTTTAGAATCTAAGCTTGAAAAAATGAATATTAATATTTCAAGAAATGTAATTGATTTTTTAGCATCTAAAATTACTTCAAACGTTCGAGAATTAGAGGGTGCGCTTAACAAAGTGATTGCTCACTCAACGCTTGTTGGGCGAGAGGTGACATTGGAGAGCACGCAGGACATTTTAAGAGATTTGCTGCGTTCAAACGAGAGAATTATTACTGTTGAAGATATTCAGAAAAAAGTAGCATCTAGATATAATATAAAAGTATCTGATATGTCATCATCAAGGCGGTTGAGAACAATTGCTAGACCAAGGCAGGTTGCTATGTATTTGTCTAAAATATTAACTACACGCAGCTTAGCCGATATTGGTGGTAAATTTGGCAAAAAAGATCATACTACAGTAATGCATGCGATTAAAAAAATTGAAGAAATCATGTTAACTGATAGCGATTTTAGAGAAGAGATAACACTCCTTACAAGAATATTACAAAGCTAATTTTAAATAAATCATATGACAGAAAACGTAAAAAATAATTTTGAAATAACGATAACTACTAAGGATCTTCTTCATGCTCTTGGTTTTGCTAATTCTGTTGTGGAAAAGAGAAATGTTTTATCAGAACTGAGCAATATAAAATTAGTTGCTAAAAATAATGTTCTTGAAATTGGCGCAACGGATATGGATTTATATTTAAATCAAGAAATTGGTGCTGTTGTAATCTGTGGGGGGCAAACTACTGTATCTACTAATACTTTACTAGAAATAGTTCGTAAGATTTCTGATGTTAGCATTAAAATCATTCAACAAACTGATTCGGATAAATTAGAAATTATTGGTTCAAAATGTCGTTTTGAACTACTAACATTGCCAGCAACCCAATTTCCAGTAATGGAAGACGTTGATTCGCTTATTAACTTATCTGTTCCATGCACAAAACTTATCAAAGTAATAGAATATACTAATTTTTCAATGTCAACAGAAGAAACGAGATATAATTTAAATGGTATTTACATGCATGTGAATGGTCAAAATTTCTCAAGCGTTTCAACTGATGGGCATAGATTATCAGTAGCAAATATTGAGCTTAATAGTAATATTGATGAAGTTGGAGTTATTGTGCCGCGTAAAACTGTCACAGAATTGCTCAAGATAATTAAAGACTCAAAAAATTCACAATCAGATATTCAAATTATTTTATCAACAACAAAAATTAAATTCAAATGCAATAATATTGTTTTGATTTCGAAATTAATTGATGGGACATTTCCTGAATATTCCTCTTTTATTCCTTCTGAAAATACAAGCAAACTTACAATTAATACTAAAGTTTTAGCTGATATGATTGATAGAGTGGCAACAGTAACGATTGACAAATTTCGTGCTATTAAATTATTTATCAATGAAAAATCGTTAAAAATTACTGCAAGTGGTGAGGCTAAAGGAGCTGCTTTTGAAGAAATTAATCATAATGATGCGAGTGAGTATTCTGGTGATGAGGTAGCAATTGGTTTTAATCCAAAATATTTAAGTGATATTTTATCAGCAATTCAAGAAGAGCAGGTAGAAATATATTTCAAAGATTCATACTCGCCAATTTTAATCAAAACTTCTCTAGAATCTAAAGATAATTTTGTAGTAATGCCTGTTAAAGTCTAGGTTTTTATAAGTATAACGCTAATTCGGGATAAGGAAAGAGGATAAGTTGAAATTGGAATGAAATTTTAAGGAAGGTTTATTCTTTTTTAAAGAGTAAGTAACAAGAGC
>RXKF01000072.1 GCA_003963235.1 Rickettsiales bacterium | reverse complement strand
CTTTTTCTCCATGAATTATTCTCTTCATAATATACACCATAATTATCTGGGATCAAACACTTGCAAACCCTCACTGTAGTGGTTATTTATTATTAATTCTTATATATTCAATTATTTCTTCGGGTGTTGAATTCATATAAAAATGCTTCATATATTTGCCTTCTTTATCCATTAAATATATAAAAGATGAATGGTCAAGCATATATTTATCATTATCTTTTGTTTGATTTTCTGCAATCGCGTAATAAACTTTATATAACTCAGCTACTTTTTTTATCTCTTCTTCACTCCCAGTCAAGCCAATCAATTTTGGATGAAAATGACCTAAAAATTCTTTTAATAACATTGGTTTATCCCTATTTGGGTCCACAGTTATAAAAACTGGTAATACATCAATTTGATATTTGTCAAGGGTAGAAATTACTTTACTAAGTTTTTCCAGCGAGGTAGGGCAGATATCTGGACAAAAAGTAAAACCAAAATATACCAAACTCAATTTACCTTTCATTTTTTGGCTACTAAATTTATTGCCATCTTGATCCATTAAAGTAAATTCGCCACCAATTAACGCTTCATTATTAATTTCATTGCCCTCACCTGCTAAAGGTTTTGAAGCTAAATCTGATGTAAGTAATATATATAAAGATAAAATTGCTATGACGGTGCTTAGTATAACAATAATTCTAGTTACTTTTTTTGAAGAATTTTGATCGTTTTCCATTCTGATTTTTGCTTAATTAATTTTTTTATTCAAAATATCTGCGACTTCTATAGCTGCATAAGTGACAATTGCATTTGCTCCTGCACGTTTTATGCAAGTTAGAGATTCAATAATTGCTTTTTCCCAATTTAATGCACCATTTTGTGCAGCAAATTTTAACATTGCATATTCACCACTAACTTGATAAGCAAATACTGGCGTATTAAAATTTTGCGCAGCTTCTTTTATTACATCCAAATAAGGCATTGCTGGCTTAACCATTACCATGTCCGCGCCTTCTGCAATATCATGATTAATTTCCATTAAAGCTTCTTTGCTGTTTCGTATATCCATTTGATAAGTAGCTTTGCATAAGTAACTATTTTTGTCACTTCCTACCGCATTCCTAAAGGGTCCATAAAAACTTGAATTATATTTGACCGCATAAGCCAGAATATTCACATTTTTAAATCCCGCTTCATCTAGAGTTTCCCTTATAGCCATAATTCGACCATCCATCATATCAGATGGAGCAATTATATCTGCTCCCGCTTTTGCAAGAACTAGAGCTTGATGCGATAACGCTTCTATAGTCTTATCATTATCAACATCATCATCAATAAAAATTCCATCATGCCCATGAGTAGTATAAGGATCTAAGGCAACATCACATATTATGCCAATATCAATCTTAGCGTTTTTTATAGTTCGAATAGTGCGACAAATTAAATTGTCTAGATTATAAGCTTCATCAGCATCATCAGATTTTAATTCAGCACTAATTGATGGAAATAATGCAATTGCTTTAATACCTCGGCTTTGTGCATTTTGCGCAGTTACTAATAGCTGATCAATAGACAGACGAAATACTCCAGGCATGGAATCTATCTCTTGGCGAATATTTTCACCTTCAATAACAAAAACTGCTAAAATTAAATCTTGCGTTGAAAGCCGATTTTCTGCAGTTAAGTCTCGAAGCCACTGAGTTTTTCTATTACGTCTTAATCTAACAAATGGGTACATAACTCAGTGACACTTTAATTGATATATATAATATTATATATGTTAAATTGATTTTTCAATCAATCTTTTAAACAAATTATAATCTAATTTTGTATTTAAATATTCTGAATGCCACTGTACTCCAACTAAAAATTTATATTTTGAAGATTCAATAGCCTCAATGATTCCATCTTCTGCTCTAGCGGTAATTATTAAATCACTACCAAGAATATCAATTGCTTGATGATGAGTTGAATTTATCATCACTTCTTTGCAACCCGCAAGCTCAAATAACACGCTATTTTCTTCAATATGAATTAAATGAGTTGGTATATCTTTTGGATATGGTTGCTCATGATTAACATCACTTTTAATATAATCCGGAATATGTTGAATCAGGCTTCCACCAAGAACTACATTAATTAATTGCATTCCTCCACAGATACCTAAAACCGGCATATTGATACTAATTGCTCTTTTAGTAAGATTAATCTCAAACTCAGCCCTTTCATCATTAGTTTTTACTTTACTTGATTTAATAGTTTGACCATAAAATTTAGGATTAATATCCTCGTCACCTCCAGGAATGACTAAACCATCTATTATATTCAGTAATGAATCAATATCTTCTGAATATGGAATCATAATGGGTATTCCACCTGCTTGAATGATACATTCTGCGTAATTTTGCCTTAATGCATACCAAGGATGCCTTGCATATGAATATTTTTCACTATCATGAGCGAGGTCAAGAGTAATTCCAATAATTGGTTTTTTCATATTATTTATTCCTCCAAACCATGACAATGTTTGTATTTTTTACCAGATCCACAAGGACAAAGTTCATTTCTTGAAATTTTTCCCCAAGTTTCAGGATCGGTAATATCACGTTTTTCAGGTTCAACATAATTTTTAAAAGGTCTAGCTTTAGCGGTAATTGCTGAGCCTGCATTATATTTTTCAAAAGCGGGATCCACCCTACTAGTATGCATTTGCTGCAGTTCTCTATTAGCAAGTGCCATTGACTGCTTATTAATATGATCAAGATCAATATGCAAATGACATATTTTATAAATATACAACTCACGCATGTGATCTAAAGTTTTTTCAAACAAACTAAACGCTTCTCTTTTATATTCAATTAGAGGATCTTTTTGACCAAATGCTCTAAGTTGAATTCCTTGACGCAAATAATCTAAATTATGCAAATGCTCTTTCCAGACTTGATCAAGAGTAGTGAGTAATATATATTTCGTAGCAGAATTCATCACCTGTTGACTATATTTTGTCACTTTATCTTGGTATAAAGCTATCACTTTTTCATATATAATATTTTCGATGACTTGTTCATCTCCTTCTATTGATAAAATTTGTTCAGATGTAAAATTAATTGCAAAATTACGCTGAACATCAGCGCTTAAATCATCTACTAACCACTCTTCGCGTAGGGAATTTGGAGCAATATGTTTTTGCACTATCTCAGAGCATAATATTTTTATCATATTTTCAGTAAATGATGTGACTTCATCTGAGGCTATGATCTCATTTCTTTGATCGTAAATTATTTTCCTTTGATCGTTCATGACATTATCAAACTTAAGAACACTCTTACGATTCTCGTAATAATGAGCTTCTACCTTTTGTTGAGCCTTCTCAAGTGATCTACTAATCATCGGATGATGAATTGCCTCACCATTCTTAAGGCCTAATGTTCTTAAAACTCCAGCTATTCTATCCGATGCAAAAATTCGCATTAAATCATCTTCCAAAGAGAGGAAAAATTTTGTTTGCCCTGGATCACCTTGACGCCCAGATCTTCCTCGCAATTGATTGTCAATACGGCGACTTTCATGGCGCTCAGTACCAATTACATATAAGCCACCTACTGCTAGCACTAACTGCTTTTCCTGTTGCACTTTTTCTTTTATACGATCAATTTCAAGATTCATTTGTGTTTCGTTGAGAGAATTATCAATATCCTCAATCATCATCTCAGTATTTCCCCCTAACATAATATCAGTGCCTCTACCAGCCATGTTAGTTGCAATAGTCACTGCTTTGTATCGACCGGCCTGAGCAATCACATACGCTTCACGTTCGTGCATTTTTGCATTGAGTACATTATGTGGTATATTATTCTTGGTTAGCTCACGGGATATTTCTTCTGATTTTTCAATACTAACAGTACCAACTAAAACAGGTTGACCACGATCATAGCAATCTTTTATTAATGCTATTAATGCCTTATATTTTTCTGCCTTAGTTCCATAAATCACATCTTCATTATCAACTCTTGAAACAGGATGATGCGTTGGTACGGAGACAACATCTAAGTTATATATATCCTTAAGCTCACCTGCTTCGGTCATCGCAGTTCCAGTCATGCCTGAAAGTTTTGGATACATCCTGAAATAATTTTGAAAAGTCGTGGACGCTAATGTCTGATTTTCATTTTGAATTGGTACATTTTCCTTTGCTTCAAGTGCTTGATGTAGACCATCTGAATATCTTCTGCCATCCATAACTCGACCTGTGAACTCATCAATAATCATAACTTTTTGATTTTGCACAAGATAATCAACATCTCTTGCAAAAATAAAATGAGCTTTTAAAGACTGATTAATATAATGTACTAAATTTAAATTATCAAAATCATAAAGACTTGATCCTTGCTTAATTAATCCTTCTTCTGCAAGCATTAGTTCAATCTTGTTAGTTCCATCTTCAGTTAAAGTTGCTGATCTTGTTTTTTCATCCAGTTCATAATCACCTTTACCTAGATTCCAAATTAAATTATTTATTTTACCATGTAATTCTGTGTTAGTGTCTACTGGTCCTGAAATAATTAAAGGAGTCCTTGCTTCATCAATTAGAATAGAGTCTACTTCATCGATGATTGCAAAATTAAGTGGTCGCTGAACTTTTGACTCACTGGTGAATTTCATATTATCGCGCAAATAGTCAAATCCAAGTTCATTATTAGTAACAAAAGTTATATCACAATTATAGGCATTTTTACGCTCGTTCATTTCAGTATCGTTAATAACACACCCAACACTCAAACCCAGAAATTTAAAAACCTGCCCCATCCATTCAGAGTCTCTTTTGACTAAATAGTCATTTACTGTCACAATATGTACTCCATGACCAGTCAATGCATTTAAATAAGCGGGTAAAGTTCCAACTAAAGTTTTCCCCTCGCCAGTGCGCATTTCTGTTATCATGTTACGATGCAAGATGATGCCACCTATCATTTGTACATCATAATGACGTTGACCAAGAACCCTTTTAGCTGCTTCTCGAACAACCGCAAATGCTTCGTGCATAATATCATCAAGACTATGTCCTTGACTTAATTTTTGCTTAAATTCATTCGTTTTTTGTTTTAATTCATTATCGCTTAAATCGAGTAACGCGCTCTCTAATGCATTGATTTTACTAACATCTTTGCGAAGTTTTTTAATTATTCTATCGTTTGCTGTACCAAAAATTTTGGTTAAAAATGAGAACATATCGGCTAATAATCCTTTAATTTTATTTTTCTTTTAGAACATATAAGATATTGCATTTTACTAAATTTTCAAACAAATTGTAAAATGCATTTGACTTTATTGTTCTGAACTTCTAAAACGTATAGTATAAAAAATAAAATTAAGGTACAAAAAATGAAAAAAATAGCTATTGCCGCATTGTTATCAGCATCTTTAATGAGTAGTTCTGCATTTGCAGATACTGTTGTTGCAACATACATAGATGGAAACGTCACATCTGAGCAGGTTATGGAGCAATTTAAGCCAATGCTTGATATGCAACCAGAAAATAAGGATAAGAAATTTTCTGATCTTGATAAAAACATGCAAGAAATTTTAATCAAAGGCTATATTAATCAAAAATTACTTGAAAAAGAAGCTGAAAAACTTAATATTCGTGGATCAGATGATTTTAAGAAAAAAATAAAAGCAGCTGAAGATATGATCGTTCAACAAGAATTAATCGAGCGCAGAACTAAGGATGTAATTACTGATAAAATTATCGATGAAGAATATAACACGATGGTCAAAAACCTTAAAGGCCAAAAAGAAATTAAAGCTAGCCATATTCTAGTAGAGAGCGAAGAAACAGCAAAAGAAATTAAGAAAAAAATTAATAAGGGAAGCAAATTTGAAGCTTTAGCTAAAGAATTTTCAAAAGATGAGGGTTCTAAAGTCAACGGCGGTGAACTTGGTTATGTATTAAAAGGTCAACTTGTACCTGAATTTGAAAACAAAGCTTTCTCTATGAAGAAAAATGAAGTTTCAGATCCAGTAAAAACACAATTCGGCTGGCATATAATTAAGGTTCTTGATTCACGTGATGTTAAGATTCCTACTAAGGAACAAGCTCTTAACAATATTAAAGCAAAACTAACTAATGATGTAATCAAAGCATATCTTACAGATTTAGCTGAAAAAGCAAAAATTGAATTAAAAATATAAATTTAATTTCTATTTAAATTACAAAAAAGCCTCCTAAAATTAGGGGGCTTTTTTTATATTTGGATAAATTTTAGAAGATTAAATGTGTGATTTATATACCTTATTACAATAAAGGTGTAAGATTAAATATAGATTTTTAATGATATGATGCATATAGGCTATTAT
>RXKF01000015.1 GCA_003963235.1 Rickettsiales bacterium | reverse complement strand
TATAATTAAAACTAAGATGTTTGTTCTTATTACATATTTTCCTATGATAAATTACATCTAATTAAACACAATGAAAATATTATAGATATAGTATGCATTTTTTCTTGACATACTATATCTAGTTTTTTAAAGATATATTTGTACATTTTAAAATATGCAATAGTAAGATAAATGCAAGAATAACTGACTTATATTTTAATAGACACAATGGCATATATTGTGCTTCAAATAATTTGCTTAATTTAATGTTAAGCATATTGCAATGATTTAACTAAAAACAATAATAAATAATTTTTAGTTTGACCTTCAAATTTAGTTTTATATAATCCACAATTAATTTTATCTATCAATATTAAGTAAATAAAATATTATATGAAAATAATAAAAAATACATCGCTTGTAATTTTGGCAAGCAGTACCATGCTTTTTTCAAGTGTAGTTAAAGCGGAAGATAATTATAGTAAATATGTTTATGTAGGCACAGACATTGGCCTATCTGAACCGGTTGTAAAAAGCTTTGTAAATAAAGATACCAAAGCAAAATTTCGCCTAAAACAATCAGAGATGTTTGGTGGTCGAATTGGTTACAGCTTTTATCCGGGCATGATGATTGAGTTATCTGGAACATATCAGCCAAAATATGGTTTTACTTACCTACTACCAGAGAAAGATTTAGGCATTAATCATCCAATACTTGGCCCTGTAAAAATTTCAAAGACTCCAGGAAGAACTAAAGTTATTTCAAACGTTTACACTTTAAATTGGATATATGAGCTGCCTGAACAATATCTCAAATTAAAGCCATATGTAATTTTAGGCGCAGGTGTGGCAAGAATATCGATTAAGCCAACATTTACTACTACAGATGATTTAGCAGCTCTAGGATTTGGCAAAAATTTTGAATATTTCAGGTTAAGAAAAAATACTATTAACTGTTTTACGTGGCAAGCAGGTGGTGGAATAACAAAGGATTTATCTGAAAACTTCAGTATCGACTTTGGCGCAAAATTACAAGTTGTAAATGATATTAAACTTAAATATGATACATTCAGTATAAGTGCAAGATCATTTGTTTCTCAAAAACCAATTAAAAAGACTATTGGAGTTGGAGAATTTACGATTGGCTTGACTTTTAAAGTTCCCGTTAAATAAATTAAAAAAAAATTATGATAGATATAAAAGATATAAATAATACACACATAGATAATACTGCAAAAAGATATAACGAATTGCAATATGAAAGCTATCCTTATCACCAAAGCAGCCCTGAAAAAATTGCCACATTAGGTGTACTTTTTGGCATGAATCCTGCAAAAATTGAAACTGCAAGAGTTTTAGAGCTTGGTTGTGCTGCAGGTGGAAATATTATTCCTCATGCAATAAATTATCCAAAAGGCAAATACGTTGGAATTGATTTATCAGAAAAACAAATTGATGAGGGTCAAGATACAATAAAAAAATTAGGACTAAAAAACATTGAGCTTAAATGCACTTCTATTACAGAAGTTAATGACTCTTATGGTAAATTTGATTATATTATTTGTCATGGCGTTTTTTCGTGGGTACCTGATTTCGTGCAAGACAAAATTCTTGAAATTTGTAATAAAAATCTAAGCGAAAATGGTATTGCTTATATAAGCTACAATACTCTACCAGGCTGGAATATGGTTAGAACAGTCCGTGATATGATGTTATATCATTCACAAGGATTTAATAACATACAAGATAAAATTATTCAAAGTCGAGCTCTTCTTGCTTTTGTTAAGGAAAGTACAGAAGGGATGGATAATGCTTATGCTAAAATGCTGGCTCAAGAAGCAGATTTACTTTCTAAACAAAGAGACTCGTATATTGCACATGAGCATTTAGAAGATAACAACAAGCAATTTTATTTTAGTGACTTTATGAAGAAAGCTACTGAACATAACTTACAATATTTATCAGATACAGCTTTAACATCAATGTATCTAGGCAATATGAAGCCTTCAGTTGTTGAAAAACTAAAAGAAGTGAATGATATTATTAAGACAGAGCAGTATCTTGATTTTATTAATAATAGACGTTTTAGAAGCACATTACTTTGTCATAATAATATACCTCTAAACAGAGCTCTTAATAATGAGTCTATTAAAAAATTCAGTATGTCTCTAGATATAACTCCTGAGAAACCTTTTAGCGAAAAAAATATTAACCACAATGATACTGTAAAATTTTTCTTTAAAAATGATCCAGAACAGCATATTTCTTCAACGTCGCCATATTTAAAAGGCATATTATATGTGTTATCAGAGAATAAGGGATACCCTATTAAAGTAACTACGCTTATTGAAAAAGTTAGTAAATTATTTAATAATGACAAAAAACAAGAGATTGAAACTGAACTAATTGCTAATGCAATGACTCTTGTGATAAAAGGTTATATAGATATAAGCCTAAATGAAAAAGATAAGAACAAAATCAATCTTGATAAGCCATGTATAAGTAATTTAGCTCTACATCAAGTTAATGATACTAATAATAATTGGATAACTGGAATTAATCATACCGCTGTTGGTATCAATATATTTGATAAATTTGCTCTAAAATATATGGATGGTAACAACACCCAGAAAGATATATTAGAACACTTAGTCAAAGAGGTTAAAAATAAAACTCTGACTGTAAGCAAAGATAACGTACAAATTGAAGATCCTGAAATCATTATGGATGAGTTTAAAGCTTATTTAAAAGAATCTATCACAAGACTTGCTTCTCAAGGAGTTTTTCAATAAATGATTCAAAATAGATTTAATCAATCTATAAATAACTTAATAACTGAGGCGGCTCCAAATGGAGTCGCCTTAGCTATTTCTGGAGGAATTGATTCTATAGCCTTATTATATTTATTTTCTGAGTGGGCAAAATTATATAAAATAAAAACAACTATATTTAGTGTTAATCACTTCTTGCGCCCTGAATCAGCTGGGGATATTGAATTTGTTAAAAGACAGGCGCAAATTTTAGGACATGATTTTTATTCTCTTAATTGGATTCATGATTCCAGCAACAAATCTGCTATTCAAGAACGTGCACGAGACGCTCGATATGAATTAATGACTAATCAATGTCACAAATTAAATATTTCAATATTAATCACAGCACATCATAAAGATGATGTGCTTGAGAATTACATTATGCGTTTAAGAAAAAAGAGTGGGATATTTGGCTTGAGTTATTCGTGTACACATTTTATTAATGACATTCAAATTTTAAGACCACTTTTGATTTTTTATAAAGATGAATTAGTAAATTATCTACATTCTAAAAAAATTCAGTGGCGTGAAGATTGTTCAAATCAGAGCGACTCATATGAGCGCAATCGAGTGCGAATGCAAATATCAGATTTTTCAATTGATCAAAAAAATCAATTACTTCAAGATATCCATGAATGCAATATTCAAGCTCAAAATCTAAATAAACAATTACTAAATGTGATTGCTGAATTTATTCATATCACCAAATATGGTTTTGCACTAATTAATATAGAAAAAATTAATCATCAAACTGACGATATTAAAATTCAGGTTTTAAATTATATACTAACTATAATTAGTGGCAAAAAACATATCCCACGTTTTCGAAGCATCAGCAAGATATTGTCCTTATTAAATACAAATAGTTTAATAAATCATAGCTTACATGGATGCATTCTAAAAACCTACAATGATAAATTACTCGTATTTCGGGAAAAAAAACAAATTGATAATAATTTAATCAAAAAGAAAAATGGTTTTTTGTGGGATAATAGATTTTTATTTAACATTGATAAAATTGATCCAGAATATAAAATAGAGACATTAAATATTAATGAATTAAAAAAATTAACTAAAAAATTTGTTTTTAAAGATTTAATTAAAATTGTGGGTAATAACCATAAAATAATTTTATTAACTCTACCTGTTGTAAAAAATCTTGAAAAAATTATAGCAATTCCCCATATATACTATTATGATGATATTAATTTTAAAGATACTTGGCAGGCTAGTTTTAGCCCCTGCTTTGTGTCACGTTTTACTCATTTCTTATAGGAAATAATTTAATGAACAACCAAAACAAACAAATTTTTATTTGGATATTTATTTTTATTTTAATGATAATGACTTTCAATGTTCTACAAGGCGAAGGCTTTTCTGGTAGATCTGAATCATTGGCTTTTTCTGATTTTTTAAATAAAATTGATACAAAGCAGGTAAGTGCTGTAAAAATTCAAGGAAAATATATTGAAGGATCACTATCTGATGGGACAAAATTCTCTACTTATACAGCAGATTATCCAGGGCTGATTGATAGGTTAAGTACTAACGGTGTTTATGTCGACGTATCACCTCCTGATACTAAAATGAATTATCTATTTAGTATATTAATCTCGTGGTTTCCAATGCTCCTATTAATTGGAGTTTGGGTCTTTTTCATGCGTCAGATGCAAGGCGGTGGTAAGGGTATGGGTTTTGGTAAGTCCAAAGCAAAATTACTTTCCGACAAGGGGCCAAAAATTACTTTCAATGATGTGGCGGGCGTTGATGAAGCCAAGGATGAATTAGTTGAAATAGTTGATTTTTTAAGAAACCCAGGTAAATTTCAAAAACTGGGAGCAGAAATTCCTAGAGGATGCTTGTTAATTGGCCCTCCAGGAACTGGAAAAACATTGCTTGCAAAAGCAATTGCTGGCGAGGCGAATGTTCCATTTTTTAGTATATCAGGCTCTGATTTTGTTGAAATGTTTGTCGGTGTCGGAGCAAGTCGCGTACGTGATATGTTTGAACAAGGAAAAAGAAATGCTCCGTGCATAATTTTTATAGATGAAATTGATGCAGTTGGCAGGCATAGAGGTATTGGTGTGGGCGGTGGCAATGACGAACGCGAACAAACGCTTAATCAAATGCTGGTGGAAATGGATGGTTTTGATTCAAATGAAGGAGTCATTATCATTGCTGCTACAAATAGACCTGATGTATTAGACCCTGCACTGCTTCGCCCTGGTCGTTTTGATCGTCAAATTACTGTATCAAATCCAGATGTGAATGGCAGAGAGCAAATTTTAAAAGTTCATATGAAAAAAATTAAGCTCTCAGATAAAGTGGACCCTAGAATTATTGCTCGTGGTACTCCTGGTTTTTCTGGGGCGCAACTACAAAATTTAGTTAATGAATCAGCCTTGATAGCAGCGCGTAGAGGCAAAACTATTGTTGACATGCTTGATGTCGAATATGCAAAAGACAAGGTTATGATGGGAGTTGAAAGAACCTCACACATAATGACTGATGAAGTAAAAAAATCAACAGCTTATCATGAGGCGGGTCATGCTTTAGTTGGTCTGCACTCCCCTGCTTCTGATCCAATTCATAAAGCTACTATTATTCCGCGTGGGATGTCTCTTGGCATGGTAATGTTATTACCTGAACATGATAATGATTCTCGTAATTTAGCACAGTATAAATCTATGATTGCAGTTGCTATGGGTGGAAGAGTTGCCGAAGAAATTATTTACGGCAAAGAGAAAGTTTCATCAGGCGCGTCACAAGACATTAAGACTGCTAGTTCTATCGCTAGAGCTATGGTTACACGCTGGGGCTTGAGTGAAAAAATTGGTCCTGTATATCATAATGATAATGCTCAAGAATCAATAATAAGATCCGAAAAAACTGCCGAATTAATAGATAGTGAAATTCATAGAATTGTCCAAGAAGGTCATGCATTTGCTACGTCTATTTTAAGCAAACATATTGATCAATTACATACTCTTGCAAAAGCTCTGATTGAATATGAAACATTGAGCGGAAAACAAATAAAACATTTATTATTGGGTAATTCTATTGATCATGATGATGAACCAATTTTTCCAGCAAAAATAATAGAAATAGTTTAATACCATCCTCACTCCATAAATCAAAAAAGCTAGTTATATTTAACTAGCTTTTTTATTATGATTTTTATTGCATATGGCACTATTAACAAAATAGTATAAAGATAAAATGAAACTATGGTAAATTAGGAATAGTTAAGGATAAAAAAAACAAAAACATGACAGATATAAGAAAATACCCAATATCAGAAGAGAGATTCAAGGGCATTGCTAAATAAGAGTTGTTATTAAATATTTGTTAAAGAGGAAAGTAAGAGAATCAGTGATCATGGTGAAAGATTTGGTATATCTTTTAGTTCTTGTACTAGTCCAGTTATAAAATTTGAATAATTTTGGCCATGAGTCTTACTCACGGGAAAGTCATGTGCAGAATCTGAGTTTTTTGCA
>RXKF01000059.1 GCA_003963235.1 Rickettsiales bacterium | reverse complement strand
GTGATATCTTTTTTCATGCTTGTGTTTGTATTTTTTTTTTTCAATAAACATTTAACACAAGCGCCAAACCCTTGCAATCCCTATATTGCCACTTCTTCCTTATCCCGAATTAGCGTATTAGGTTCTGTGAACATAAGTAAGTAGGAGACTAAGAAAGAAAAAAGAGATAGTGTAAGATTCGTCAAGAACAAACACTATCGATATGGATTATCACATAAAAACAGAAAATTGGAAGTATATTTTTAATAGATTAAGCAAAAGACAAGACATAAGAACCGGCAATGAATCAAAGTTACGCATATTCATAGAAGCGGTATGGTTTATATCGAGATCTGGTTGTCAGTGGCGTCTTTTGCCTGAGAAGTATGGGTCGTGGCGGGCTGTTCATCGTAGGTTTAAACGTTGGAGTGATAGAGGCATATGGTCTGATTTACTAAGAGATAGTACAGAGGGAGCTGATATGGAATACATAATGGTAGATAGCACAATTGTGCGTAGCCATGCATGTTCAGCTGGGTATAGAAAGAACAGCCAGGATCAAGAATGTCTTGGACGAAGCAAGGGTGGATTTAGTACAAAAATTCATGCAATTGTTGATGGTTTGGGTAATCCTTTAAAATTTATTTTAACTCCTGGTCAGAGAAATGATATCACGCAAGCAGAATTTCTGATTAAAGATTTTAAAAATACTGCTGTGATAGCAGAGAATCAATCAGAGGCGGTAATTCCTCCGAGGAAAAACCGTAAAATGCAGAGAGAATATGATGTTCACGTGTATAAAGAGCGGCATTTAATAGAATGTTTCTTTGGTAAAATAAAGCATTTTAGGCGAGTTTTTTCAAGATTTGATAAAACCTCTGGGGTCTTTATTGGCTTTTTAAATTTTGTCGCAACTCTTATTTGGTTACGTTAGTTATGTTCACAGAACCTAAAGGTTCATTTGTTAATTATTGTAAAAATTATACTTTTCTCTATCTGCCAAGCAGCAACAACTTAATCCTTTCCTTACTTTAGCTTAATTATTGTGAACGCTCACGCACACTATTAACGACGGTTACACTATATTTAACCCTAATTATTGAGAAGCAAAGCTTATCAATAATTAGGGTTTATTTAATAAACTCATCTCGCCATCTTTCATGGCAATAGTTAAAAAAGAATTTGCTCTAGCATCTGTAATTGATGAAATAACCCTGCCATGATCATTTTTTACAATCGCAAAACCTCGATTTAATATTTTATTATAATCAAGACTATCAAGCAAAGTACCACTTAACTGAAATTTTTGCTCAAATGAATTTAATATTATCTGACTCTTTTGCAATAAATTATCATTTGCATTTTTATATTGCATATATTTGTATTTCAGAATTTTATTTGGCTTTAACCTATTAATAGGAAAATATTGTAATAACTCAATTTTTCTTTGTAATAGCCTTGGTAACAAACCATTGAGCCTAAAACTTAATTCATCAATTTTTTGTAAATAATTATTGATAATATTTTGAGTTTGCGTATATATTTTGTTACTGATTACAATTTTTTGAGAATAATATTTAATAAGATCAAGCAATCTGTGATACATTCTATTGTGCAAATTTTGCATCGTGTATTTTAAATCAAATAGCACAGGAACAGCAAATTCAGCAGCAGCAGTTGGAGTTGGTGCACGCACATCAGCGACTAGGTCTAGTAGTGTATAATCAGTTTCATGACCAACAGCTGAAATTATAGGTATTTTGGAACTAAATGCAGCCCTTACTACAATTTCTTCATTAAATGACCATAAATCTTCAATAGATCCACCACCTCGTGCAATAATTAATAAATCTGGCCTTTGATTCATATCTAATTTATTAAAACCTATAATAGCATTTGTAATTTCCTTAGCGCTTGTTTCACCTTGCACACTAACTGGCCAAACGATTAAATGAGTGGGACAACGATCGGATATTCTATGTATAATATCTTTAATGACTGCACCTGTTAGTGAAGTTATAATACCTATTTTCTTTGGCAGGTAAGGTAAGTTTTGTTTATATTGTTTATTAAAAAGTCCTTCTTCTTCAAATGCGATTCGACGGTTATTTAATATTTGTATAAACGCACCGATACCATGTGGTCTGATTGATTCAACAGAAATTTGATATTTAGATTGTCCTGCATAAGCTGTAATTTTACCAGATACTATGATTTCAAGCCCTTCTTCTAATTTAAAATTAACTCGAGATAACACATGTCGCCAGCAAATTGCAGCCAGCACCGCTCCACTATCTTTTAATGAAAAATAACCATGTCCCGAAGTTGCAATTTTAAGCCCTGAAATTTCACCTTTTATGCAAACTGATTCAAAATTACTTTCGAGAAGATATTTAATTTTATTTGAAATTTCTGAAACTGAATATTCA
The DNA here is from genome assembly GCA_003963235.1 of Rickettsiales bacterium. Lineage (GTDB taxonomy): Bacteria > Pseudomonadota > Alphaproteobacteria > Rickettsiales > Rickettsiaceae > Megaera_A. Next base: position 3,946 of record RXKF01000059.1, on the reverse strand, counting down.
ATTGAATTTGATTCACTAATTAAGTAGTCATTTTGCATTTTAAATATTATGATAATTATGGAATATTATTGATTTATAAATATAATTTAAAAACAAACTAAACTAATTATAAATGCGCTTTATCTACATATTAATATTACTTGTACTTGCTACATTAAATTTGTCAAGCATCTTTGCTCAAAATATTGATACTAGATCTGCTTATATGAAAGCGGACATGGTAATTTATGATGCAAATTCTGATTCAATAACAGCAAGTGGCAATGTATATATTACAGTAGATGAGTATATAGTTGAGGCAGAAAATATTAATTATAATTTAGGAGAAGATGTATTATTAGCATATGACAATATTAAAATTACAGATCCAAATGGCAAAACTATTCATGGTTCAAAAGTATATTTTCAAGATAAATTAAAAACAGGCATTATCAAAGAATTTATTGCAAGACTGGATAAAAATACTATTTTAACTGGAAGAAGAGCCGTTCGATTAAATCAAAATAATTATATTTTAGAACATACTGCCTTTACGCCTTGTGAAGTTAATTGTAGCAAGGAGCCTATATGGCAAATTCAATCAAGAAATACTGAACTTGATTTTAATAAAGAAACTATTACATACAGAAATACATTTTTTGTTGTTTACGGTGTGCCAGTAATGTATTTTCCATATTTTTCACACCCAACACCTCATGCTAAAGCGCAGTCAGGTTTTTTAACGCCCAAAGTTAAAAATGATGATTTTATAATACCTTTATACTTGCGCATTAAACCTAATATGGATTTAACAATTAGCCCTAGAATGTCTAGACAATATAATATTTTTGAAACAGAATTTAGGCATAAATTGATTAATGGAGATTACAACATTAGTGGTAGCTATGCTAATATAAAAAAAACAGATCAGAACTCAAATAATTCTAAGCTTGCAAAAAAAAATCGATTTCACATATTTACGATGGGCAATTTTATTTATGATAATATAAATTATGGCTTTAATATTAATCGTACATCCGATAAAGCATATTTAACTAATTATTATAAAATATATGATACATATCTTAATTCTAAAATTTATGCAAATATCGTAAATAATAGAAACTATTCTTCTATCGAGAGTTTTATTTTTCAAGATTTAAGGTCAGATCAATTAAAAGATAAAGTATCTTACAAAACTCCTTATGTTATACCATATATTCGCACACATCATGTATTTAGCTTAAACGATGATGAGAGCTTATTATTTAATATACGAAATAATACAGCAATATATCAAGTCCCTAGGCAGCTTCATTTAACCAGAATTTCATTAAACCTTGAGTTAATGTCTAATATTATTACAGATAATGGACATATGTTTAGCAATGTTTTATCTAATAGAGGTGATTTTTATTATCTTGAAGATAATAAATTCACCAATAACAAACATAAAGATTTATATAAAAATATTCCAGAAATTAGTACTAAATGGAGATATCCATTAATAAAATCAATAGATTCACAAACTTCTGTGAAATTAGAACCAATCGCAATGCTAATAGTTGGTAAACAATTTCAGAAAAAATTCAATCGATTTAATATTATTGATTCTGATAGATATGAACTCTCTGAAAATAATATTTTCTGTTCAAACAAATTCAGTGGTATAGATTTTCATGAATATGGAACCAGATTTAACTATGGAATCAATACGACTTTAATGCGCGAAGGTTTATACACTGATGTTTTTCTTGGTCAAGCGATATCTCAAAATAAAATTACACAAGAAGATAGCTCTGAATATGTCGGAAATATCTCAGTTAACATGGATCAAAATTTAAGTTTATACTATCATTTTAGAAAAGATCGCAAATTTGAACCCATAAAAAATGAGCTTGGTGCTACGTCTTCTACAACCAATTTTAGAGGAAATTTATCTTTTGCTGAATTACACAATATATCTAAATATTTTGTTACTGATAAGTCACAATTCAACCATAGCAAGCTTTCACAGTTAAATTTTAATTTTAATTACCAATTTATAAAAAATTTATGGGCTGGTGGTGGAGCTATTATCGATATTTCGAAATCTGCACATGTTTTAGTTAAAACTATAGAAGTGACATATTTATTTGATTGTGTTAGTATAAGTGGCAGCATAACCGACAATTTTATGCATGATGAGCTTAGAGGCATAAAAAAACTAAAATCAAGTATGACATTCAGTGTTGGTTTAAAAGTTATTAACATGTAATTTATAAAATTTATTATGAAAAAAATATTCAGTAAAAAAATATTCAGTATTGTTATCATTTTATTTGCAAATACAGTATTTGCAAATATACCAGATATTGTCGCAATAGTTAATGATCGTCCCATTACAAAATATGATTTTGAAACACGAAAAAAATTATTAGCTGTTTTAAATAATATGGATGTATCTAATCCTAACATTAATCACAGCTTAACAGCAGCTACTATTAATATGTTAATTGAGGAAGAACTTCTTCTGCAACATGCAAATGATGTAGGCATGAAAATTAAGGATGAGCAAATAAAGTATGCTATTAATTCCATTGAGCAACAAAATAACATGCCAAATGGTGCTATGATTGCACACTTAAAAAATCAAGGTGTAACAATCGAGAGCTTTAAAAAACAAATTACAGGTGAATTAATTAAATATAATATTATAAACTCACTTTCAAATTCTATAACAGTTGCTCCATCAGAAATCGATGTTGCTATAATCAATACATTTAATTCAGATTTTCTTATCCAAGCATGGATCTTTACTGCTAAGGAGCAAGGGAATGATTCATATGCGCAAATGCAAACTTTAAGAAAAAATGTTACGAATTGCGATAAAGTCAATCCAACACTATATGAAGATTTTGCTGATGCAGTAAAATTTGATGGTAGATTAAAAGAATTACATGCAAATACTGAATCGATTATTCATGATACAAATGTAGATGATCGTAGCAGCATTTATCAAGAAGATGGTAAGCTAAAAATGGTTTTACTATGTAAAAAAGATGCAAATGTTTCACCTGAAAATTTAGATAAACTAAAGACGTTCTTGTCACATAAAAAGATGTCTCAAAAAGCTACTAAACTTTTCAAAGATTTGAAAAATAAAGCTAACATTAAAATTATGTTTACAAAATACTAGCATAAAATGCTTTTATCAATTGCACAACTGGCTAGTAAGCATAATATTGCTCCACTTAAAAAATATGGTCAAAATTTCATATTTGATGAGAGTTTATGTGATAAGATTGTCAAATACTCTAATATTAGCAACTTATCACATGTACTTGAAATTGGGCCGGGACCTGCTGGTCTAACTCGCTCTATTTTAAAAAATAATCCTTTAAGTTTTGATGTTATTGAAACTGATTCTCGATGTCTTCCATTACTGAATGAAATCAAGCAACATTACCCAATATTAAAAATTCATCATGCAGATGCTCTTAAAATTTCCCTGTCTTTTATTGGTAATTATAAAATAGATGTTGTGGCTAATCTTCCTTATAATATTGGCAGTCAATTATTGATAAATTGGTTATATCAAATTCAGCATGTGAATAGCATAACTGTAATGCTACAAAAAGAAGTGGTTGATAGAATAATTTCTGTACATAATAGCAAAAATTATGGTCGCCTTTCTGTTTTTTGTCAACTGTTATGCGATGTTGAAAAATGTTTTGATGTTAGCCCAAAAGCTTTTTATCCTGAACCTAAAGTTTTCTCGAGCATTGTTAAGTTAGTGCCAAAAACAATTTTACCTGATCCAGCATTGCTTAAGAAAATTGAGCAAATAACTCATTATGCTTTTATTGGCAGAAGAAAAATGATTAGAGCTTCTTTAAAAACATTCATACCTAATATTGAAGATATTTTATTTTCATTAAATCTAAAACCAACTCTAAGAGCTGAAAATCTTTCACCTAAAGATTTT
>RXKF01000067.1:6224-6795 GCA_003963235.1 Rickettsiales bacterium | reverse complement strand
CCAAATCTTTCACCATTATCACTGATTCTCTTACTTTCCTCTTTAACAAACATTTAATAACAACTCTTATTTAGCAATGCCTTATAAATTTCGAAGGCTTTTAAGTAAAATTTTGATTAGTATTTTAGTAATTTTTTTTACGATAGCTCGGATGAATCCATAACGTGTAAAAGTCAAGATTTAATATTAGAGACAATAAAAATTAGATCTGATTATCAGCTAAGTCTGAACTGTCAGACCTGCTTTCATGCTAGATGCTCTGAGCCTGACGTTATCACCGCTGAGAGGATGCTTATGCCCAAACCCTTAAGCTGTCCTTGCTTGTTATATCCTTTGCCACCTTGCTCAAGTCAAACTCGTCATTCAAGCTATGATTTATCATCGACACCGAAGAAACCCTTGCCAAGCTCACCAATCCTGCTTACAAGACCAATTGCAAAACTTAAAGAATTTTTGAGAATTAATACTATTTGTCTTGTTGCGGAGATAGCGATGTAATCAGTGGTTTATATGACATTGCTTTTTCATATATTTCTTAAGGAGTTAATTCTGGTCTTGAGTAAAATATATA
>RXKF01000067.1:0-6174 GCA_003963235.1 Rickettsiales bacterium | reverse complement strand
CAAGTAAGAATGATAGTTAACCCCAGCAATGGATAAATTAGAAGAAATAAGGCTTGGAGCACGCCATCGCTTGATTTAATCTTATGTTTATTTCATTTATAATATATATTTTTTTCAATATTTTCTAATTTTATCTTCATTATATTAGTTTCTATCTTGCTCATTTTCTTCTCTTCTCTAATTATGGAGAAGATTTGCTTCTCCATAATTAGCGTTAGTTAGCTAATTTTTTATTTCTGTAAGACAATTAAAAATTGCTTTTTCATATAGGGTAATTTAAATTATACTTGACTTCAAAATAAGAATAACTTACTTTAAGCCGATTATGGCGGGTGTAGCTCAGTTGGTTAGAGCATCAGATTGTGATTCTGAGGGTCGCGGGTTCGAATCCCGTTACTCGCCCCATTTTTCTTTGTTTTCAAAAGTGATGTTTGCATATACTCACGAAGATGTTGTTTATCTCGTACCCATAAAGGCGGGGTCTATTTACTGCTGAGATTTTCTGGATTGCCGCCTTCGTGGCAATGACATCGATCGTATGGGAGTGACATAGAAATATGATAAAGGTATTGACGATGCCCTCGGTGTCATCCTCGCGAAGGCGAGGATCTATACTGGCTAAATTCTATAGATTCCAGCCTTCGCTGGAATGACATAAAGGCGGCGACATAAATTTTAGCACTTGTAGCTCAGCTGGATAGAGCGTTGCCCTCCGAAGGCAAAGGTCGTTGGTTCGACTCCAATCAAGTGCACCAATCAAAAATTTTCATTTTCTCTCAAAATAAACGAGCAATTTTTCGATTTTACTCTATTGCGGGCTATTTTCAAAAAAGTCTTTAAATGCTCTAAATGTATGATATTTATTAAATTCAGCATAAATAGTATTACCACGTCCCGTTAACTCCACCGACACGGTTTTAGCTTCAACAATATTTTTCATTTGCTCAAATGTTAAAACGAAAATCCCTTGTTCTTCATGATTTCGGTTAATTAAATTATATGAAGCAACTTTAGGTCTTGCAATTGGGTGAAGGGTAATTATTTTTGATTTATTAACTAAAAACTTCAAAGTCGATTCAAAATTATTAAAAAGAATATCTCCTTGTTTTGAATTTCTCCATCTAACAATTATCCTATATTCTTTATGCTTGGAATCATGATTTATCAAAAAATGAAAGGGCGTGTCCTTAGAATTTCTTTGACTAACGTAAATTGGTTTAGAGTTTGATTCTGCAAATGTATTAGTGCTGTTATAATGATTTTTAGTCTCAATTGCATAGCAACTTGTTAAAATAAATAATAACATTAAGGGAAATAGCAATTTTTGCATAATATTTCTAATAAAATTTTATAAAAATATTAAGACTAGAAACTTTCAATGTCTATAATTTGCAGTTTCAAACAAACAAGATTTTTAAAATATTATGATAAATAAGTTTGAAAATTTTACTGCTGAACTAAAGAATTTTTATTATTAGTTTCATTATATAACGAGTGCAATGCTTGCTCAATTTTACTAACTTTATTATTAATACCATTAATTAGCTTGTCAGATGGATTTTCAAAATTTTTAATCTGCTTATGCAATTGGTACTTAATATTATTTAGTTTATATTGATAATTAGACAGAGCTTTCCAAATTTTCTTCCGACAGATTATGGAAGAATTTTCAAGTTCAAGAAATTTCTGCTGGCAAATATTACCAAGTTCAACAACTTTATTTTGCATATATTCTAAACGTTCTTTATGTAGGCTAGAAACTTGCTCAATTGTTTGCATCATTTTAGCCTCGATGCGCACTCCAGAAGTGATATTTAAATCCCATGCCAAACCGCATTTACTCATTAAATATATTATCCATTTATGAATATCTAACTGATACCACCTCGCGCCATTACGATAATCCGAAGGAAAAGCATGATGGAAATTATGCCAATTTTCTCCTAGTAGTAGAAAGAACAACCACCACACATCGCGCGAAGTGCCTTTAATATATTTCTGAGTGCCAAAGAAATGACATAATGAATTTACAAAAAAAGTTGCCTGTTGCTGAAGTGCGCGCCCAAGACCTATGAATAGAAAACCAGCAAAAGCTGAGATCGCAGTGCCACCAAGCATATAACCAACTAATGCTGGAACTATTGTATTCATACTAATAGCAATTGGCCAATAATATTTTAATTGCCATCTAAGAAGTTTATTTCTACCCAGTTTAACCATAGTGATTTTACTAATAGATTTATAGCTTCCCTCACCAGTCATCATCCAGCCCATGTGAGACCACAAAAAGCCCATAATTTTATTCTTATATTTTAATGGTGTGTGCGGATCTTTCTCAGTATCCGTGTATGTATGATGCTTAAAATGATTTGATGCCCATGAGAGCGCTGGTCCTTGCAGCGTGGCGGCAGAAAATACCACTAAAATAAATTCAATGTATTTATTAGTTTTATATGTATCATGCGACCAAAGCCTATGCAAACCAAGGCCTACAGCAATATTTGCCATGTAATAGCCAGCTAACAATAAAAATAATTCCAAAAAGCCAAATTGATAAGTACTTACATATTTTATTAATAATGTAATGAGGATTATTGGATATACGATTAAAGAAAAAAAAGCGGTGAGATTTATATTCTTAATATTTTTTAGAAACGAATTATTCATCACAATTACTACTAATATTAATTAAGATTTAAGATACAAGAATAATCTTAAGGGTAGAAAAAATGGAGCGGGTGAAGGGATTCGAACCCTCGACTTCGACCTTGGCAAGGTAGCGCTCTACCCCTGAGCTACACCCGCTTTATAAAAAAGATTATAAATCAATATTTATAATTAAATTTCTTATGCCTGATAATAAAATACTAAGATTCTCGAAAAGATCAAGTATAAAATTGCAGTTATTTCGAAATTTAATTATAAATATTAAACAGACGATGATTATTATGAGAATATTACAAATTATTTTCTAGTTTTGTAATGGTTTCTTTCAACAAAAGCTTTTGCTTTTTCAAAAAACTGATTGTATCATTTTGAGTATAATTATTGAAAGATTTGATTTTTTGTTTTAGTTGTAGATGCTTTTGTTTTAGTGCGTCAATATGTGATTGCATTCTAACCTCCATTTTTTTACGATAAAAACAGATAGAATTTATTCTATCGAAAATAATAATATTACAAATTTAATTATAGTTAAATAACTTTTTTTTATTTTTTAACAATAAATGCAAAAATTTCTATGTTTAACCCATCAATAAATAAAATAATTGTCGGAATTACTGGTGCTTCGGGGGTAATCTATGGCATTACCTTACTTAATATTTTGAAGCAAATGAATATTGAAACTCATTTAATAATTTCTAAATCTGCGCATTTGACTATTTTAGCTGAAACAGATCTCACTGTTAAAGATCTTACTAATATTGCAGATTATTCATATAATCCTAATGACATTGGCGCAAAAATTTCAAGTGGTTCGTTTAAGGTAGATGGAATGATAATAGCTCCATGTAGCATGAAAACATTAGCATCTATTGCAAACGGTTTTGAGTGCAATTTAATTTCAAGAGCAGCCAATGTAGTTATTAAAGAACAAAAAAAACTTGTCCTGATGGTTCGCGAAACTCCTTTAAGCGCAATTCACCTTGAGAATATGCTAAAATTAAGCAGACTTGGTATTGCAATTTTTCCGCCCGTACCCGCCTTTTATAACAATCCAAAAACAATCGATAATTTGGTTATTCATTCAGTTTGCCGCGTTCTTGATTTATTCAATATTGATGCCAACATGATTGAACGTTGGAAAGGATTAAATTAAGTATTAATTATTTGTTTGTATAAAACAAATTTTTCTTTGTATTATTGTTAGTTTTGTGTTAATTAGTATATTTCTTAACCAATTAAAATAAGTATACACAAATGAAAAACAAATTACTTTTAGCTTCAATAGCTTCAATTACACTTGCTTCAGTAGCAAATGCAACAGATTACACGGTTAATTTTATATCACCAAACAATATCAATATCAATGGTCAAAATTTTAATAGTGTTCAGAGCATATTCGATTACATGGAAACCAATGATTTTGACGAATTTAACGATAATCTATTTTTTGATAGAACTCAACCAGAGTTGATAAAGGCTGTAATTAATAATAATCCAGCTTTTACACGAGATATAATTCAGTTGATTACTCAACTAGAAGATTTAGAGCTTAGTCCGGAAGAAATAACTGAAATATCTAGTACTATTAATACTTTTGGCGCTATATTTTCTAACCAGACACCAGAGGAATTTAATCAGATAATATCTTTAATAGATCTTAATCGCATTTTAAATGAGGATGAAGACGGTTTTGAGCAAGTTAAGCAGTATATCGATGGGTTAGATTTAGACGAGAATGAAGCAGCTCGTTTGGCAGAATTTAAACAAAAATTTAATAGTTTTGTTGAAAAAATCGAGGTAGAAAGCGAGTATAGAGAAATTAATGGAAATGTGTCAAATATTATTAAAACATCGAACTTAGATGAAGATAATAAAGATATACTTAATCAATATATTAATTTAATTAAAAAAGCTAATAGAGAAAATAATTCAAATGAAGCAACACTTTCATCACTTGCCGCTTTGGAAGAATTCGTAAAAACGATTGACTTTGCTCCTGTAAGAAATTCAGCACAAACACAAGAATATTTAAAAAATATTCAAAAAATTACCGAAGATGATAATGTTGATGAGGCCAGAGAAGCTGTTGCTGTATTAAAAAAGCTTCAAGACACTGTTTTCAAGAATGATGGAAAAGCAACTGATTTACCGCCTGTACAACAATCTGATAGTGCGATAACCGAAGCATTAGTAAATTCACTAATGATTGCAGCAGAAATTGTTAATACTAGAGTTAATAATTTCTCAGCTGTTGCTGCTGGAGATTTGCTCGATACTAAAGGCATCTGGGTGCAGGGCTCATATTCTAAAGGAGAACAAAAAGCTTATGGTAATGCTACTGGGTATAAACTCACTCAAAAAGGAATGACCATTGGTGCAGATGTTGGTGATGAAAATATTCTTGGTTTAGCATATTCATATAATATGAATGATATTAATGATAAAATAGCCAATCAAAACAAAACAGATCTTACCTCTCACATTGCTACCATGTATGGTAAGTTTAATATTTCGAATGAAGTATTCACAAGAGGTCAGGCTAGTTTTGGTAAATCACATATTAAGAGAAAGAGAAATACAGGTGATTTAGCCAATAATATCGCTAAAGGTAAAACGAATTCAACAATTTTATCTGGTAAAATTGAAGTTGGTTATGATGCAGCTCTAAATACAAGCTTACATTTAATTCCAACCGTTGGTCTATCATATGTAAATGTTGATATTAAAGGTTATAAAGAATCTGGACTAGGCTTAAACAGAACTGTTGGCAAAAGAACTTCTAATAAAACATCTGGCTTAGCTGGCATAAGTGCTGCATATAATATAGAAGTAAATTCAGATACAAAATTATTACCAGAAATACATGCAAATCTTGATTATGCATTTAAGACAAAAAACTCTGCAACATTGGTAACAGTTATAAAAGGAATTGATCCGATTGCTACTCCAGCTGAAAAATTAGCTAAAACTTATTATAATGTTGGTGGTTCAATCAAGTCTATTAATGATAATTTTGAAATTGCAGTTGGGTATGATTTAGGTCTTTCAAAGAAATTTCAATCTCACACTGGAGCTTTAAAATTAAGAGTTAATATGTAAAAGGTTAGTGAACGTTAACAATAATTAAATTATCAAACTCGATATCATCCTCGCGTAAGGCGAGGATACATAAGGAAAATTGGCGCGGGTTGTTGCTTTTTTGTGACCATTCATCACTGATGTGTCAAGAGTTTTCCGGACAGATTGTATTAAGCGAACATTTGCAATTCCTCGTATTTGACTGGCGATAAATAGTCATTAGTTGAATGCATTCTAATGCGATTGTAAAATACTTCTATATATTCAAAATATTGCATGTTTTGCCTCCTCCCTAGTTTTAAATTTATGTTGAAATATCAGCTCTGTTTTTATAACGCTAATTCGGGATAAGGAAGAAGTGGCAATATAGGGATTGCAAGGGTTTGGCGCTTGTGTTAAATGTTTATTGAAAAAAAAAATACAAACACA
>RXKF01000084.1 GCA_003963235.1 Rickettsiales bacterium | reverse complement strand
TAGGAAAAATATATATTATAAAATGAAATAAATATAAGATTAAATCAGACGCTGGAGCGCTCCAAGCCTGATTTTTTCTAATTTATTCAGTAATGGATAAGCAAAGCTTATCCATTACTGGGGTTAATATAAATTAAATATGCAAAAAATAAATTACAATGTACGATAAAAATAATGTATTTGCTAAAATTATTCGCAGTGAGCTTCCTAGTGAAAAAATTTATGAAGATGAAATATTAATTGCCATAAAAAATATAAACCCAGTAGCACCTTTTCATATATTAGTAATTCCTAAAAATAATTACGTTGATTTTGCTGATTTTATTGATAATGCATTAAGTGATGAAATAAATCATTATTTTAGAAAAATAAATGAAATTGCGAAAGAAAATAATATCGCTGATTATCGCATTGTAAGTAACAAAGGTGCAAAGGCTGGACAATCAGTTTTTCACTTTCATACCCATATAATAAGCGGATTTGATAACCCAGATTTAATTAACGAGAATTTATGACTAAAAAATATGTAATCGCTGTAATTGGCGCTACTGGTAATGTTGGACACGAAGTACTAAACTATCTAGCAGAAAGGAAGTTTCCTGTAGAACAGATTTTTGCTGCGGCATCACCTGAATCAGTTGGTAAGCAAGTTAGCTTTGGCGATGACACACTTAAAATTTTACAACTATCTGAAATAAATTTTAAAAATATAGATATTGCATTTTTTTGTACAGGCTCTGCTATATCTAAAAAATATGCAGAAATTGCTGCAAAAGATGGTTGTATTGTAATTGATAAATCATCTTATTTTAGATTAAATGATGAGGTGCCTTTAATCGTACCTGAGGCTAATTTAAATGATTTAAAAGATTTTAAAAGCGGAATCATATCCAATCCTAATTGTTGCACTATTCCTCTATCAGTTGTGCTCAAGCCTCTTGATAATGCGGCTAAGATAAAAAGAATTATTATTTCTACATATCAATCAGTTTCAGGCGCTGGCAAAGCTGCTATGGATGAATTATACAAACAAACAAAAGCAAAATTTGTATTTGAAAATATTCCAGCGCGCGCGCTGCCACATCAAATTGCCTTTAATTTATTTCCACAAATTGGGGATTTTAGAGATGACGGCTATAGTGATGAAGAGTATAAAATTGAGCATGAGTTAAAAAAAGTGTTTGGAAGTCATATTAGCGCTTCTGTGACATGTGTAAGAGTTCCAGTATTTGTATCACATTCAATGTCAGTTAATGTTGAGTTCGAAAATAAGCTGGATGCATTAGAGGCTGAAGAAATTTTATATGAGGCTGATAGCGTTACTGTCCATAATATAAATAATCAATTCAAATATGCAACTCCCGTTGATGCTGTTGAAAACGATGAGGTTTTTGTTTCGCGCATTAGGAATGATTTATCTAACCCAAATACTTTGAATATGTGGATTTGCAGTGATAATTTAAGAAAAGGGGCTGCTCTTAATGCCGTCCAAATTGCTGAATATGTTATAAAAAATATTTAATAATATTTGTTTTAAGTAATATGGAACTCACAGAAGAAATTATTCAATTTGTAAAAACCAATAATTGTCAATTTGTCTCTTTGAAATATTTAGGAGAAGATGGCATTTTAAATCAAATAGATTTTTCAGCAAATAATATTTCTGCACTTAAAAATATTTTCGAACAAAAGAATATAGATCTTGTACCAATTAAAAATAAATTTTTTCAAGACCCATTCAGAAGCGCATCTACATTAACAGTATTTTGTACAAATTATGCTATAGCGCGATTGCGCAATGAAATTGAAAGAATAAATAGTTTTGAGCATTTAAAAAATATTACTAACATTAATACTGAAATTAGTTTTTGGATAATTGATGATATTAATAATCATAATAATATTCAATATGTTGCAGATCCTATAGATTTAGGCGCTAATTTAAGAGCTGAAATAGTACAATGTTTAGAAAATATAGGTATTTCTACCACAATTCATTATCACGGTAAGACAGAACATGAATACATAGTTGGAATTCAAGGTAATTCTTTATTAGATCTTGCTGATAATATTACTATTACTCACTTTATTATCAATAATTGCGCAACAAGTTATGGAAAAAAAGTGATCTTTAATCAAGAAAATAATTCTAATTTATCCCTTATAATTTGCTATGATTGTAATAACAAGGAAAATTTTCATAGTTTAGTAGCGACACGATTAGATAAAGTTTTCAGCTGTTCTGATAGTTTTTCACAGTTTAAGTTTGAAATCAAAAGATACACTGATTACTCTAATAAAGATAAATTGTGCTTTAATATTGAAATTTTAACGCATGAATATTATTTACCATATTACTTATTAATAAGAGTATTTAATGAGCAATGATAAATTTAAAATAATTAATTTATTGTAATTATTTTTAAAATAATATACAATTGTATATTATTAGTTAATTAAAACCGAAATAGTGTTTATAACTTTATGCAAAAAAATAATATAAAAGAAGCGACAACAGATAATCCATTAAAGATTGCTCTTGAGAAATGTAAGGCAGCTTTTAAAATAACTTTTGTTTTTGCCTTTTTCATTAACTTACTCATGTTAATAACACCTTTATATTCACTTCAAGTTCTTGACAGAGTGATTGGAAGTAGTAATTTAGAAACTTTATTGATGCTTTCAATAATTATTGCTTTTATTTATTTTATATATACTCTGCTGCAAATTGCCAGATCATTTACGTTAATTAAAGTTGGCGAGTGGCTTGATAATACTTTATCTCCAGTTATATTTGCTCATTCAATATCTGCATCAGCAACAAAGATGAATCCAGCATCTAGTCAGATGTTGCGCGATTTTCAAACGCTTAAAACTTTTTTAACTAGCACTGGCATTAACACTTTATTTGATGCTCCTTGGAGTATTGTGTATATCATTGTGATTTTCATGATCCATCCATATATTGGATATGTTACAATTTTTGGTGCGGTGATCATAGTGAGTTTAGCATTTTTCAATGCAGTAGCAACCAATAAAACACTAGGCGAAGCAACTGAGTTTTCAATCAAAGGAATGGGTCAGGCAGAAATTGCCAATCGTAATGCTGAAGCTGTTGAAGCTATGGGCATGATCCAAAACGTAAAAAGAAATTGGGCCAAGTTCAATGAGGCATCGCTTGCCAAGCAGTCTATCGCTAGTTATAGAAATGGCATTATCTCAAACTTTTCTCGTTTTGTTCGTAACCTTATGCAAATGGCAGTTACTGGTGTTGGGGCATATGTAGTTGTAAGCTCTCATGGTGCGGATATGACTACTGGTGGCATGATTGCTAGTTCCATTATTGTGGGTAAAGCACTTGCTCCTTTTGATAATGCAATCGTGATGTGGAAAAGTATTAGTAGCGCTTCTAAGTCATACAAAAGCATTAATGAATCTTTTGCCAAGCATATAGAGCGTGAGCAAGCAATGCCAATACCATATGTTGATGGTCACTTAACTGTAGAGAATGTATATTATTCTTTTCCTACTCCACCAAACATGATCCAACAGGCAATGCCAAGGCAAATTTTAAAAGGCATCTCGTTTGCTGTGCAACCAGGAGAGATATTAGCCGTAATTGGTCATAGCGCATCGGGTAAATCAACTTTAGCCAAACTTATTGTTGGAGTTTGGAAGGCAACATCTGGCTCAGTTCGTTTAGATGGTGGCGATGTATTCACTTGGAATAGAGAAAATTTCGGTGAGCATGTTGGTTACTTGCCACAAGGTATTGAGCTATTTAGTGGTAGTATTAAAGAAAATATTGCTAGAATGTCTGATGAAATTAATCCAGAAAAAGTAATTGACGCTGCTAAAATGTGTGGTGCGCATGAGATGATTCTACGACTTCCTGAGGGTTATGATTCTGATATTGGTTCTGGTGGCTCTAACTTATCAGGTGGTCAAAGGCAAAGAATTGGACTTGCTAGAGCATTCTACGGATCACCTAAATTAGTAATTCTCGATGAGCCTAATGCAAACTTAGACGAAGCTGGTGAAATGGCATTGGCTGCAGCCTTGGCAGAAGCAAGAAAGCGTAAAATTAGCGTTGTTGTTATTTCACACCGCCCGTCAATATTATCTGAAGTCGATAAGATAATGGTAATTCAAGATGGAGCAGTTGCAAGTTTTGGAACTAAAGATGAAATTCATGGACGCATTCAAATGCTTAAAAATGGTATGATTCACATTAATGAGAAGTAATTAGCAGGAATATTTAGAATGGAAAATAATAACAAAAAATTAACTCCTGAGCAATTACAATTGCTGCAACAAATGATGATGCAACAGCAAGGCATGGGTAAGATGATTAATCAAGGTTCAGAGCCAAAAATAAGCTTAAAAGAGCGTTTAAGTAAAATTACACTAAAAGGTATTTTTATTGCAATTTTGCAGAACATGCAGCATGGTGTAAAATTTATTGATCAATTTACTAATTTGGTTGTAAAGGAAGATGGCGGCAATGCTAATGATGTAGTAAAAAGCGCTAGGTCTCCTATCTTATTTGGTACATTTATCATCATATTTTTTGTTCTTTTTGGAGCATTATGGGCAGCATTAGCCCCTTTAGATAGTGCAGCTGTGGCAATTGGAACGGTTGTTAGCAGTTCGCAGAAAAAGATTATTAATCACCAAGAAGGTGGTATATTAAAGAAAATATATGTAAAAATTGGTGACAAAGTCAAGGAAGGAGATCAACTTATTGAGCTTGACGATACTAGAATTAAATATGAATATGAAGGTATACTAAATCAATATAGAAGTCTTTTAGGTACTGAATATAGGTTAATGGCTGAAATTAACGAAGATGAAAAAGTTAATTACCCATTGTTTTTAACACAGGACAAAGCTGATAAAAACGTTGCAAAAATTATTGAGACACAAGATAATTTATTTAACTCAAAGAGAAAATTAAAAGTTGCTGAACAAAATTCTGCAGAACAAAAAATAAACCAGCTAAATAAACAAATTGACGGACTTCTAGCACGTAAAAGATCTTTAATCAAATCTTTAGAGGTCACTAAAGATAGGTTAGCTGCTAATAAAACTTTAAATAACAAAGGGTATGTACAAAAATCCACCCTTTTAGAATTAGAAGCCAAAGAAGCAAATTTTCAAAGCGAGTTAGCATTTACTGATACAGAAATTGCTAGATCTGAGCAAGAAATTACTAGAACCAACATTGAGCTTATTAATATTGATAACAAATATTCTACTAATAACTTAAATGAACTGAGAGAAACTCAAGCTAATCTATCAGGCTTAAGAGAAAAATTGATTCATGCACAAGAAGCTCTCAGCCGTATTATTATAAAATCCCCGGTTGATGGAATAGTTAATAACATAAATTTTCATACTGTAGGAAGTTCAATTCCTCCTAGTCATACTATTATTGAAATTTCACCTGAGAATGATCCTTTAGTGATTGACGTAAAAATTGATCCTAAGCAAATTGATTCAATAAGAATTGGGTTAGTTTCTAAAATACGTTTCAGCGCTTTTAAATCTAGGACAACTCCTCAATTTATTGGCAAAGTTATCTGGATATCACCTGACATTATCGTGGATCAACAACAAAGAGGTCCTGGTGATCCATTAGCTGGAGGATATTATTCAGCACGTATCGAATTAGATATGGATAAATTCAATGAATTAGCAAAACCAAGAAAGCTTGAACTACATCCAGGTATGCAAGCTGAAGTGCAGATTGTTAATGGCACTAGGACTCTATTGAACTATTTATTAGATCCAGTTTATGATGCAATGTTCAAAGGATTCAAAGAAAAATAAAATAATTATTATATTTTTTAAAAAATAGTTGACTCCATATATATTGCAGTATATAAAAACTATAACTTTAATAAGTAAGCGCATTTAGATATTTTGTAAAAACTATATTCTATGTCAATGCCAATACTTAGGGGATGTAGCTCAGGGGTAGAGCGTCTGCTTTGCAAGCAGAATGTCGGGGGTTCGATTCCCTTCATCTCCACCATTCTTATATCCAACACCATCTAATAAAATCCAAAATTCCTTGTAAATCCCTAGCACTTAGTATAATATATTGTTTAATACCGTCCAATAGAATTCTTTAAAATCCATGTATTTTTAGGGGTATAACTGGGGGTATCAGTAAATAATATAAAAAAGTACCCCCATGGCACTTACAGATATACAAATAAGAAATTCTAAATCCCTAGATAAGCAATATAAAATAAGCGATTCAGGTGGATTATACCTTTTGGTAAAACCTAATAATACAAAATACTGGCGTTTAAAATACAGAATTGAAGTAAAAGAAAAACTTCTATCAATAGGCACCTACCCAATAATATCTTTGTCAGAAGCAAGAGAGATAGCTCTTAAAGCTAAGAAGCAAATTAAAAATAATATTGATCCCTCAAGAATTAAATAAGAAGAAAAGAAAAAACATGTAATTGATATTAACAATACTTTTACAGCGGTTGCACATGAATGGCATAATAATAAAAAAACTAAGTTGGACCCAGCGGCATACAAATTGTATAATTAAAAGACTTCAAGCTGATATTTTTCCTGCGATTGGTGAAAAGCAAATAGATAAAATTAAAGCGTCCGAGCTATTGGATACTTTAAAATTAATTGAAAAACGAGGTGCTCTTGATGTATGGCACTGATAACAAAATAATTTAAATGAATAATAAAAGGAGGTATAAGTAGTAAAGAAAGGCAAT
>RXKF01000088.1 GCA_003963235.1 Rickettsiales bacterium | reverse complement strand
TCTTGTTACTTACTCTTTAAAAAAGAATAAACCTTCCTTAAAATTTCATTCCAATTTCAACTTATCCTCTTTCCTTATCCCGAATTAGCGTTATAGCATTTTTTTCTATTCTATATCCATTTCTTTTATACTTTTTCACCTCTTGCTTCACAGGAAATTATTGCAAATATCACCTACAAACGTACAATTTTTAAAATATTTTTGTTTTAATAATAGCCGCAACTTTAGCACTTTCTGCCAAAGGTGTATAATTGTAATGTTTTAAGTTATTTTCTTCTACATCAAATCTTCTAGCAATGCCTAAATCTACTAGTTGCTGGATGAAAAAATTATGTTTTTTAAGTTTAAAATTAGGTGAGCAATATATATATAACGGCTTGCCTGTGCTGGCTGATTCACTACACATTGTAATTGAATCTGCTGTAAGTATTATATATTCTGCTTTACTTAATATAACTGGGTATGGGTTAGATCCTCCATTTGCAGGATCATATATTATATGAGATTGAGCGAATTTATTTTGTAAATATGCTTTAACGTTAGATGGTGTTCTTCGACTAAATGTTATGAATAATTGCAACTCATGGTTTTTCGAAATATTTGACAAAGTCTCAGCAAAAATTTTAACTTCATCTAAAGTAAGTTTATATTTTTTTGTAGATCCTCCTATGATTACCGCTATATATTTATTTTCTAATCTATAATATTTATCAAACTCATCTTGATTTTTTTGAATTTTATTTTTTGTATTGGTCAACGCACCAATAATTCTGACTAAGTTTGGCAATATGTGATTAAAACTATCATGCTGAGGCAATATTATTAAATCAAACTGTTGGGGGTCAATATCTGGTCGCATTATCTGAATAATTTTGGTTGAATATTCAGTACCACTATTTTTTTTCAAATATACTGCAAGAGCTGCCGTTCTTCTTCCAGCAGATATAATAATTTTATTACATTGATGTTTTTTAATTTGAGATAAAATAGACCATTTAACATGAAAAGGAAATAAGCTTAAAAAAGAATTTGGTAATTTGCTGAAAAAATTATACTCAATCTTTTTAATTTCAAAATCCATATCCAGCATTTCTGCAAGATCAATTGCTTGATTAGCATTACCTATCCTATGATCTACTAAAACCCAAATTTCAACATCTTTATTACTCATTATTTTATGTATTTGATAATATTATTGATTCAATTTCTACTATACATTCTTGCAATATCTTACCCTTTCCATTTGTTTCTACATTAAGCCTAAGTAAATTTTCCGTGTTGGACTCACGTAAATTAAAACGCCAATCGAAAAACTCCATGCTAATACCATCAGTATAATCAATTTTAGGCTCTTGAGCAGTAAAATATTTAATAATCGTTTTTATAATTTCAGCTTTGTCATCAACTTTGTAATTAATTTCGCTGCTACATGGAAATTTACTAATTCTAGCTTTGACCATCTCGGATAGTTTTTTATTACCATCAGATATCATTTCAGTAATTATAAGCCAAGGTAGCATACCACTATCGCAATATGCAAAATCTTTAAAATAATGATGAGCACTTATTTCTCCTCCATAAATAGCATCCTCGAGTCTCATTTTCTCTTTTATAAAACTATGTCCAGACTTACTCTGCAACGCTATTCCTTTATTTTCATTAACAATATCAAGTATGTTCCAAACAAGACGAGGGTCATGAATAATTTTTGCTCTAGGCTTTTTCTTTAAGAAATATTCAGCAAGCAAACCAACAATATAACCTCCTTCAATAAAATCACCATTCTCATCGAATAAAAAACAGCGATCAAAATCACCATCCCAAGCAATTCCTAAATCAGCTTTATTCTGAATTACTGCATCTGATGTAACTTTTCTATTTTCAATAACCATAGGATTTGGTACGCCATTTGGAAAATTACCATCTGGTTCTTCATTTATATAAATAAATTCAAATGGCAAAAACTTGCTCAATAATTTGATGATAATTCCAGCTGGACCATTTCCTGGATTTGCTACTATTTTTAGTGGCTTTAATTTTGAAATGTTTATATATCCTAATAAATGAGAAATATAATTAGATTTATCTTGATTCAAAGATACTAAGCCTTTTTCTCTCAAATCAATTTGTTGATCGTTTAATATAAAATCTCGAATTAGTTGCAAATCATCATTCAATGAAATTGGTATTGCATCAGCTTTTACCATTTTCATGCCATTATATCCTTTGGGATTATGGCTAGCAGTTATCATGATGCCACCACCAATCTTTTTATTACTAAAACTGTTGTAATATACTTCTTCAGTACCACACAAGCCAATATTAATTACGTTTGAACCAGCATCCGTCAAACCATCTATTAATGCGTTTGTTAAAGATAGGCTCTCTAAACGTATATCATATCCAACAATAACAGTACTTGGATTAATAATTGACGAATAAGCAATGCCAATTTTATAAGCCAGTTCCTCATTTAATTCTTGCGGTACTACGCCTCTAATATCATATGCTTTAAAGCATTTTAAATCATACATATAAGTATCATTATAAATTTTATATTTAACCAATAGCTAACATGGCTTTTTTATTTATCATAGAAGATATTTTTTTTACATCTGCAGCATTTCGCTTATCAACTATTAATAGACCATTTTCAGTTTCAATGATAGCTAGATTTTTAACGCCCACTGCTGCAATAAATTTTCCATGACTTTCAATATAACAATTTGAGACATTATATGCTATAGCATTACCTTTAATATTATTGCCATTAATATCAGTTGGTGCAGATTTACTAATCGAATTCCAGTTACCCATGTCGCTCCACTCAATATCACATGGAATGACTGCTATCTTTTTAGTTTTTTCTAGTAATGCATAATCAATTGAAATTGTTTGTGCTTCTTGCCATATGATTTCGTTTAAATGCACTTCTCTATAATTAATTTTACCCATATATTCTGATGAATCAAGCGCTCCTTGAACGATTTGAAAAATATTTGGACAATATTTTTTCATTTCATCTAAAAATGTTCTCACTGAAAAACATAGCATACCAGAATTCCAAAGATAGTTGCCAGATTTTAAATATTTTTTAGCAATTTCCTTAGTGGGCTTTTCTTTAAAGCTTAACACTTTATTTTGCTTATATTCAATATAACCATAATTTTCTTCCGCATAAGTTGGATTGATGCCAAATGTAATTATTTTTCCTGATTTTGCTAAAATTGTGGCTCGTGATACTGCATCATTAAAGGCTTTGTGCTTATGAATAATATGATCAGTTGGTACAACTAAAACCATTTCATCAAGCCCATAATGTTTACCAATATACATAACTGATGATAATATAGCCGCGGCTGTATCTTTGCCACTTGGTTCAATTATATATTCAGAATTAATATGTTTATTGATTGCTGAATAATGCTCTTTTATTTGTAGGAAATAATTATTATTTGTTACAGTTACAATATTTTTAATAGAATCAATTTTGCTTATCCTTTGAAAAGTTTTTTGAAGTAAGTTTTTACCATTTTGTAGTTTAATTAAAAATTTTGGAGTTTTTTCTGTTGAAACAGGCCATAAACGAGCCCCTTTTCCACCCGCTAATATTACTGCATGCATAAAATTTATATTAATAATTTGCTTTATTAATATAAATTTTTAATTTTAAGTCAAATTTATAAACAGATTATTTTAACTTAAGGTGCCCATTAATATAGATTGATACATAAAAATTACAGTAATGATTTTTTACTTTTTGGTAATAAATTTATTTATAAAATCTTCATTAGAAGTATAATTATTATCAGTATCTTTTAAATATTTTTTTACTAAATTCATCACGTTGTTAGTAAATTCATTTTGCATCATAATACTTGCTTTGGCTGATTCATTTTCAATAGATTTAGTTGCCGAATCTTTCTTCCGAGCTATCAATAAATCCATTTCTTTACTTTTTAACTCAATTAAGCGATCAGTACTTGATTGCGCATTGGCAAGAAATATTTTATTACTTTCTTCAAAAGAACTCATTTCTTTTTCAACTTCACTAAGCAACTGTTTAGCATCTTCTCTTAACTTTTCGGATTCTGCTAATTTAGTTTTTATTTCAGTAATTTTAGCATCAAGAGATGCAATAATTGCTTTTTTAATTGGCTTATAAGAAAAATAAATAAATATTATAAAACAAATAGCTATTACAAAACTTTCATCTAAAAAATTTATCATTTATTTCTCGCTATAAATTTTTTTAAGGAGGGTAATATCTGCCTCCTTGTTTGTTATTTTTTCAATAATAAAAGCTGCAACTTTAATAGAATATTGCTCTGAATCTTCATGAAATCTATTAATATAATTTTGAATACTAATCAAAGAGTTCTTTCTCTTTATCTCGATCATTTGAGAAAGTTCTAATTGTTTTTGTTCAAATTTTGCATTAATAATATCTATTGATTTTTTTTGTACGCTCTCAGCTTGAAGGTGCATTTGATCAAGTTGCTCTCGACGTAATATTTCCAGTGACTTTACTTTATCATTACATTCCTGAGCATTATTAATATTTTCTTCAACATAACTATTTCTATTAGTTAAAATTGATTCCACTCGCGGTGCGATCAATTTACTGACAATATAATATAAAGATCCAAATACTATAAATAACCAAATTAACTGAGCGTAAAAAGTGCTTACATCAAACTGAGGCATGATTTAAATTTAATTATGTAAAAATTAACAACATAGCGATAACGAATGAGAATAATCCCATTGCTTCTGCAAGACCAGCACCAATAAACGCCATTCTTGTTAGTTGATCGCTAGCCGAAGGATTGCGCGCTATGGCATTTAGCAATGAGCCAAAAATATTACCTACACCAATTGCAGCTCCAAGCATACCAAATGCCATTAAGCCTGCTCCTACAAATTTCAAAGCCATTTCTTCCATTATTATTTTCTCCAAAAAACATTATTAAAAATTAAGTATAAAAACCATTCAATTCCCCAGTTTATATTACTTAACACTAAAAAAGATATAGTAATTCATTACTATATCTTAAATCTACAAAAAATTAATGTAGATTTATTGCATCGTTTAAATATACACAAGATAATATTGTAAAAATATAAGCTTGCAATATCGCAACAAATATCTCAAAACCAATCAAAATAACAATAAATGGAATTGGCAGTATTTTTAAGTATATTACCATTGAAAGTACAAACCCAGCCATAACTTTGAGCAATACATGCCCTGCAACCATATTAGCAGCAAGTCTTAAAGACAAGCTCACTGGGCGTGCTAAATAAGCAAAAAGTTCTATTAATATCATTAACGGCGCAAGCCAT
The DNA here is from genome assembly GCA_003963235.1 of Rickettsiales bacterium. Lineage (GTDB taxonomy): Bacteria > Pseudomonadota > Alphaproteobacteria > Rickettsiales > Rickettsiaceae > Megaera_A. The sequence continues at coordinate 1,906 of RXKF01000088.1, read as the reverse complement.
CCTGGCGTTCCTTTTGGTAAAAACAACGAGAAAAAATGAAATCCATGTAAATATATGCCAAGCATAGTTACTAGTAAAAATATCATCATTGCTAAGGCAAAAGTTATTGATATATGACTAGTGACAGTGAAACCATAAGGAATCATGCCAAATAAATTGCATATTAATATAAACATGAATAAGGTAAAAATTAATGGTACAAATTTTTTTCCTTTATCTCCAATATTTTGTCCAACTGTGCTAGTAATCATTTCATAAGTTAGCTCTGCACTTAGTTGCAATTTTGATGGTATTATTGCTTTATTTTTCAAAGCGAATAGGAAATAAGAAATAATAAAAACACCAGATAAAATCATAAAGATTGAAGAATTAGTAATGCTTGCATCATAACCAAATAAATTGATCCTGATTATTTCTTTTATTTCAAACTGCTTAAGTGGACTATGAGCCATTATTTTTCACGTGTTTATGCCAAATTGTTTTAAAAGCTGCTATAAATGCTAGTATTATACATATTATAAGAAATATAGGTTTTGAATCAAATAAATTATCAATACATAATCCAATTATTATTCCAATAACACCACCAGCTACTAGTTCTATAGCAATATTAAAGACCATATTACTGTTTTTAACATTGTGGCTTTTTTGTCGAATTGACTTAATTTCTTCTATTCTTTTTTGAATGTTATCTGAGTTTTCATTATTCATTTAGCAAAGCTTCAATAGCTTTGGACAACTCTTCCACAGTATATGGCTTATTAAATTTTTTACCGTTGATAAAAAATGCTGGGGTACCGATAAATTGTGGCTCTTTTGCTATTAATTTAGTGTTTTCCATTAACACTTGAATTTTCTCTTCATCATTTAAACAATTAGCGTATTTTTCTGGATTAACACCACCAAGCGTTCCAATATTAGTCAAAATCTCACGGTAGTTTTTGCTAAACGCCCAACTATCCTGCTGCTCTAATATGATTTTCATGAAATTATGATAGCTTTTCAAGCTTCCTTCACATCTTGCTAAAATCGTAGCATCCAAGTCTTGTTTATTACCAATAAATTCCCTAGTAACATATGCAATTCTGTTAGTGTCGATATATTTTTTAGCGAGTTCAGGAAATATTTTTTTCTGATATACAACACAGTGAGGACATGTTGGAGAAAAATATTCCATTACTACAACTTTTGATTTTTCGTTTCCTAAAACTAAATCATCAACCTCAATACCAAAACCTCTAACATGCTTTTCCTCTACTGGCCCTTGCGATATCGGTGGATTATTAGGTGTTGATGTTTCAGTGTTTTTATCAAGTAAATCTTTATTGTCCTGCAATTTATCATCAGGTGTTTTTGTTTTATTCTCTGCACACTCGACTAATTTTTTAGTATATTCAGCAATTTGCGCATTTGCTGGGCTTTTTTTTTCTTCAACTTCACTGCAAGCAACAAGACCAACTAAACTAATGATAGAAATGATTTTTTTGAGCATAAATAAACAATATTATTTTTTAAGTTTAACTCTTTTTTTAGCACATATTATATTTTTAATTAAGCTAAATATATATCTGAAGCATAAAATTTAAATAATAGATTGTTTTTTCTCAACATAGTATTTTCAACAATTCTCTGCGAAGTAGAAGAAATGGTAGAAAAAATTGCAATATCTTCTTTGACTTAGTACTTCTTTGGACTACTAGAGTTAACTAAGCTCTTACAGGTTGAGGAATAGCAATATATGGTGTTTAGGTTGAATTAGATATTTTAAAAAAGCAAGCAATAGCGTCATAAAGTTGTGTAAAACTTGTTATGTTATATTCGATCCATCTTTTCATATTAGCCCATTTTTTCTCAATTGGGTTTAGATCTTACTATTACCCATAAGTATAAAATACTGCTAAAGTAG
>RXKF01000007.1 GCA_003963235.1 Rickettsiales bacterium | reverse complement strand
CCCTAGGTTTAATCACGCCTCAACCGCTTATTTACTCATTCTCTTTAACATCCTTATCCATTACTCGGGTTAAATATATCAACAGGATTATTTGTTTTTATTAAATTTTTTTAATAGGGGATTAACTATACAATAAAGACTGGTTAATTATTTTATTTATTAGCAAACCGAGGATTTGGGTGCTCTATATTAGATTTATCTATTTTAGAATGCTGAATATCAATATATTTTTAGCTTAAGGCAGTATCAGAGCCTTACTAACCTTAAGCTAAATCAAATAATTTAATTATTACACTAATTTTTTGTGCCTATATTTAGGATTTTTAGTATCTTCACCTAAGATATTTGTTGTGTAATTAAGGTAATCTTCATAGTTTCCTTCAAACCAAGTTGCGCTGCCATCTTTATCATATGCAATAATATGAGTAGCAATTCTATCTAAAAACCATCGGTCGTGACTTATTACAAAAACGCAACCTGCAAAATCAAGAATAGCATCTTCAAGTGCGCGTAGAGTATCAACGTCAAGATCATTTGATGGCTCATCTAGTAAAATAACATTTGCGCCTGCTTTGAGTAATTTAGCAAGATGCACACGATTACGCTCACCTCCAGAAAGTTGACCAACTTTCTTCTGTTGTTGAGCACCTTTGAAGTTAAAGGCTGAACAATACGCCCTACTTTTTAAAGTAATATCACCCATTTCTAAAACTTCAAGACCTTCAGAAATCTCTTCCCATACATTTTTATTATCATCTAAATGATCTCTAGATTGATCAACATAACCAAGCTTAACCGTATCACCTATATTTACGTTGCCACTATCTGGTTGTATTTTTCCAGTAATAATATTAAATAAAGTTGATTTACCTGCACCGTTTGGACCAACTATGCCTACAATTGCTCCTGGTGGAGCTCTAAAGCTAAAATCTGTTAGCAAAACTTTATCACCAAATTTTTTAGATATATTCTCTACTTCAATTACTAAATCTCCAAGTCTAGGACCATTAGGGACAACAATTTGAGCTGCTCCTGAATTAACATCACGCTTTTTATTTAACAATTCCTGATATGCATTAATTCTAGCCTTACTTTTTGCCTGACGTCCTTTTGGTGATTGCTGTACCCATTCAAGTTCTCTTTTAAGTTGCTTCGAATGATCCCCTTCCTCTTTTTCCTCTAACGCTAATTTATCAGCTTTTTGCTTAAGCCATGCAGAATAATTAGAATGCCAAGGTACACAAGCTCCACGATCAATTTCCAATATCCATTCAGCTACTTTATCTAAGAAATATCTATCATGCGTGATTGCAACTACTGTGCCTTTATAGTCTTTTAAAAATGTCTCAAGCCATGAAACTGATTCAGCATCTAAGTGGTTTGTTGGCTCATCAAGAAGCAACATACCTGGTTTTTCAAGCAGCAATTTGCATAAAGCTACTCGTCTTTTCTCACCACCAGAAATTTTTGTTATATCAGCATCTTTAGCTGGGCATTGTAGAGCGCTCATCGCAATTTCAATTTCTCTCTCAATACTCCATCCATCACAAGCATCTATTTTCTCTTGTAATTCAGCTTGCTTCATTAACAAATTATTCATTTCATCATCAGTCATTTCTTCAGCGAATTTAGCACTAACATTATTAAACTCATCAATTAGCGCTTTTTTCTCAGCTAAACCATCCATGATATTTTCGTAAACATTTTTAGATGCATCTAACTGCGGTTCCTGCGGTAAGTATCCTATCTTAATACCATCTGCAACAAATGCCTCACCTTCATATTCTTTATCAAGACCAGCCATTATCTTCAATATAGTTGACTTACCTGCTCCATTATGACCAATAATCCCTATTTTTGCTCCAGGCAAAAATGATAACCACGTTTCTTTTAAAATTTGCTTGCCATTTATTGACTTGCTTAAACCTTTCATTACATACGCATATTGATACGACATTATTTTTTCCTAAATTATTTTTGTTTAAATTTTCATTCCTGAGTTTGCCCAATCATCACTAAACTTCTTCAAGCCTTGATCAGTTAAATCATGCTTAACTAATTGAGAGAGTATTTGTGGAGAAATTGTTGCAACATCTGAGCCGTATAAAGCAGCTTCCATTACATGCTCAACATTCCTAATAGATGCTGACAATATTTTTGTTTTATAATTAAAGTTATTATATATTGTTCTAGTATCTATTATTAATTGCATTCCATCTTCATTAATATCATCAAGACGACCAATAAATGGTGATATATAAGTAGCCCCACACTTGGCAGCAAGTAACGCTTGATTTGCAGTAAAACATAAAGTCATATTCACTTTTTGCCCTTTATCTGTAAAATTTCTGCAGGCTTTTAAGCCTTCCCATGTAATTGGTAATTTTAAAACAACATTTGATGCTATAGCGAATATTTTATTACCTTCTTTGACCATATCTTCAAATGATGTCGCAGCTACCTCAATGCTAACATCTCCTTTTACTAATTCACATATTTGTTCCGCAGTTTCATAAAAACCTTTTTTTGAATTAGCCATCAATGTTGGGTTAGTTGTTACACCATCTATAATACCCAAATTCTGATATTTTTTAATTTCTGAAAAATCAATACTATCTAAAAATATTTCCATAATTAATTTATTTTATTCAAAATGTTGTCTAGTTCTTCCATGTTATTGTAATAGAAACTTATTTTCCCATTACCAAATTTATCTTCAATTGTAACTTTTACACCAAATTTTTCACTAAGAGATTGGCATAATATCAATAAATCTTCATCAATATTTTTTTCTACTTTTGGCGATGATTCGACATTTTTATTTTGTTTTTTTCTATTATTAGCAAGCTCTTCCGTTTGACGTACATTTAAATCATTAGCAATTACTTTAGCTGCCAATTCTTCAGCATTTTCAATACCAATAAGACAACGAGCATGACCCATGCTCAACTGTCCCTCGTTTACCATAGCTTTAATTGAATCAGGCAAATTATTTAGACGAAGTAAATTTGAAATATGACTTTTACTTTTACCCACTACTACAGATAATTCACCTTGAGAATAACCGTATTCATCTATTAATACTTGAAAACCTTCTGCCTCTTCTATAGCAGACAGCTCTTGTCGCTGAATATTTTCAATTAATGCAATTTCTAATATTTCTTTTTTACTAAGATCTTTAATTATTACTGGAACTTGTTTAAGACCAGCAATTTTAGATGCTCTATATCTTCTTTCACCAGCAACAATCTGATATTTTTCATTTTTTTGTTTTATCACAATAATTGGTTGGATTAGACCATGACTAATAATTGAGTCAGCCAATTCTTTTATTTTTTCTTGATTAAAATGTTTTCTTGGTTGTTCTGTATTTATTTCAATTAATTCTATATCAATATTCTTTTCTGATCCTATAATTTTAATTGGAACTACTTCTTCTCTCAATAATGAAGAAAGACCTCGTCCTAATGCTCTATTTTTCATTTCTTAATCTCTTTTACACAGATAATAAATATTTCATTTCTTTTTTTCACGTGCAACAATTTCTTTACCTAAATCAATATATGCCAAAGAACCACTACATTTATGATCATAAATTATGGCAGCTTTTCCATGAGAAGGCGCTTCTGATAATTTAATATTGCGAGGAATAGTTGTATTAAATACAAGTTTACCTAAGCATGAACGTACATCGTTTTCTACCATTTCAGTTAGCTTGTTTCTTTTATCATACATTGTAAATAAAATACCTCCAATTTTAATTTTTGGATTTAATTTTTTTTCTATAATTTCTATTGTTTTTAATAAATGACTTAATCCTTCCAACGAGTAAAAATCACATAACATAGGTATTATTACTTCATTCGAAGTAACCAATGCATTTAAAGTTAAAAGATTCAGAGATGGAGGACAATCAATAATAATATAATCAAATTGCTCTTGAATTGATTGTAATTTATTTTTTAATATAAACTCTTGTTCTTCAATAGTACTTAAACTCATTTCTACTGCAGCTAAATTAGTATTAGAAGTAATGATTGATAATTTTGGAATATCAGTGAGTAAAATAGCTTCTTCAATAGGGTTTAATTCTACAAAAATATTATATGATGTAATTTTTCTTTGTTCTTGCTTTATACCTAAACCACTACTACTATTACCTTGTGAATCAAGGTCAATCAACAATACCTTTTTATTCATCACAGCAAAAACTGTGGCTAAGTTTATTGCTGTTGTTGTTTTACCAACCCCTCCTTTTTGATTTACTATAGATATAATTTTTGCACTCATGAGTAACGCGCTCTAACATCAGTAATTTCAAGAATCTTCCCTTTATTGAAAATGATGCTATCATGAATATTTACGTTAAACAACCAATGTTTTGCTGCTTCATCTAATTCTTTTTGATATGATTCATCTTTATGCAATAAATATTTATCTTTAACAGTAATATTTTGTGTATAATTAAATATAGCACTCAGATCTGCAAATGCTCTGGAAGTTATTATATCACAAACTAAATCCTCAACATTTTCTACCCTGTCATTTATAACTCGCATAATATTAGAAGATAGTTTTATTGCTTGTATTAAAAATGCTACCTTACGAGAGTCACTTTCTATTAAAGTAATTTCATTAACACCCATCATAGATAAAATAATTCCTGGAAAACCTGCGCCTGAGCCTATATCAATCATTGAAATATCTGTATTAGGAATAAATTTTATTAACTGCATTGAATCTTCAAAATGACGTTCTTGAATTTTGTCTATATCTTTTTTTGAAATTAAATTTATAGTTTTATTCCATTTAAGCAACAGCTCTTTATATTCTTTTATCATTTCACGTGAAATACTACTCTGCATCATAACTTGATCTTAAGTACACTATAATTGCTGTTAACGCTGCGGGAGTTATACCCGGAATTCGTTTAGCTGATCCTATAGTATTTGGTTGATGTAACGATAATTTTTCTTTCATTTCAGATGAAAGACCTTTTATTTTATTATAATTAATATTCGATGGTATTAAAAACTTTTCTTCATTTTGAAATAACTGAATATCAGAATTTTGTCTTTTTAAATATACTGAATATTTGGATTCTATATAATAATAATTTAAAGCCTTAATATTAAAATCTTTAAACTCAGGAAAAATCTCCATCATCTTTTTAACACCAAAATTTGGTAATCCTAATATTTGATAAGCTGTTTTGATTGAACCATCTTGCGAAACATTAACTCCAAGCTTATTCAATTGACTGGAAGTTAAAGATTTAGATAATAAAATATTTTTTATTAAATTTAAATTATGTATTTTTTGATTAAATATTTCTTTTCTATTATCAGAGACGACCCCACACTCAATTCCTTTTGGAGTTAATCTCAAATCAGCATTATCAGCTCTAATTGACAATCTATATTCTGAGCGCGAAGTAAACATTCTATAAGGTTCTGTAACACCAAAGTTAATTAAATCATCAATCATCACTCCTATGTATGATTCTGACCTATCTAATATGAATTCTGGTTTATTTTTAGCTGCTAACGCCGCATTTATTCCAGCAATAATTCCTTGAGCTCCAGCTTCTTCATAACCAGTTGTACCATTAATTTGACCAGCAAGAAATAATTTTTTTTGTTTTTTAGTTTCTAAAGTTGGTCTTAATTCCTTAGGATCAACATAATCATATTCTATTGCATAACCATGTCTTAATATTTTTGCATCTTCTAATCCAATAATTGTATTTACAAATTTTTCCTGTATGTCTTCTGGTAAGGAGGTAGAAATCCCATTCGGATAAATTGTTGAATCATTTAATCCTTCTGGTTCTAAAAAAATTTGATGGCTTTCTTTGGAGCTAAATCTTGTAATCTTATCTTCAATTGAAGGACAATATCTTGGACCAACACCTGTAATTTGACCAGAATACATTGCAGATCTATGAATATTATTTCTAATTATATCATGTGTTGCTTTAGTTGTTCTTGTAATATAACAATTAATTTGCTGCACTTCCACTTTTAACGTGAGTTCAGAAAATGGATTTGGAATCTGATCACCTGCTTGAATCTCTAATAATGAGTAATTAATAGTGTTACCGTCAATTCTTGGTGGGGTTCCAGTTTTTAATCTTCCCATTTGCAAGTTCATATTTTTAAGAGTAGTCGACAAACCATAGGAAGGTTGTTCGCCTACGCGTCCAGCAGGAATAGTAATATTACCAATGTGAATCATACCTGATAAGAAAGTACCAGTTGTTAAAACAACAGATTTACATTCAATAATATTATTATTTTTAGTGACAACAGCCTTAATAATATTATTTTCAATTAGTATATCTTCGGCTGAATCATATAATATATCAAGATTTGGGTACGAAACAAGTTCATTATACATTGCAGCTCTATATAACCCTCTATCCGCTTGCGCCCTAGGCCCCCATACAGCAGGCCCTTTGCTTTCATTGAGTATTTTATAATGTATACCAGCTTTATCGATGATTCTACCCATTAAACCATCCAAAGCATCAATTTCTCGAACTAATGTCCCCTTAGCAACACCGCCAATAGCGGGATTGCATGACATTTCACCTAAGTTACTTTTTTTTAAAGTAATTAGCAATGTATTACAACCAATTCGAGCTGACGCAGCAGCAGCCTCGCAACCAGCATGTCCACCACCAACTACTATTACATCATATTTATTCACGTGAAATTATTCTACGATTTCATCTTTAGTAAAAAAGAATTCAATTTCTCTTTTAGCACTTGCCGCACTATCGGATCCGTGAATGCTATTTTCTTCAATATTTAAAGCAAAATCTTTTCTAATAGTATTTGCCTCGGCATTTTCTGGATTAGTTGCACCCATAACTTCTCTGTTTTTTAATATAGCATTTTCGCCTTTCAATACTTGAATTACTACTGGCGCTGACAGCATATATGTAATTAAACCATTAAAAAAAGATCTTTCTTTATGTTCAGCATAAAATTCTTCAGCTTGGTCTTTTTTTAGAATGATCATTTTTTGTGCAACAATTTTTAGACCTGCATTTTCTAAATATGAATTAATTTTACCAATTAAATTTCTTTTAGTAGCATCTGGTTTTATTATAGAAAAAGTATATTCAACAGTCATGATGTAAACCTTAATTAATTTTTTTACTGAACATATACTTATAATGAATTTATTTATTATATCAACAAAAATTTATAAAACTATTTGGCATTGCTAAATAAGAGTTGTTATTAAATATTTGTTAAAGAGGAAAGTAAGAGAATCAGTGATCATGGTGAAAGATTTGGTATATCTTTTAGTTCTTCTGTTAAACCTTGCAAGGTAGTGTCTTATCAAAGAATTAAAAGATTCTACAAGAG
>RXKF01000051.1:72023-72315 GCA_003963235.1 Rickettsiales bacterium | reverse complement strand
CTAGACCATGGTATTATGGTAATAGTTTACCTACTACAAGAACTAATTATACTGCTGAAGTATGGTATGTTACAGGAGTTACATATGATGTTTCTATGCTTGAAAACATTACATTACAAACAAGAAGATCAGATACTGATGCAGTTTTAAGTGGCGGTGCTGCAAACAGAGTCGTATATAGAACTTCTCGTCCATTACCTTTATCAACAATATCAGGATTTGAAACACTGACAGGACCGCTAAGCATATATCATATCTGTATAGCTAGCTCATATTGGAGAACCTCAAATCC
>RXKF01000051.1:27986-71800 GCA_003963235.1 Rickettsiales bacterium | reverse complement strand
AATCCATCTTTACTATATTTATAATTTCCATCTGCTTCACATAAAATAGCTTTTGTTTTTTCGTCTTCTAACGCAAAATCTATTCTAAAGTTTTGAATAGCTTCATTATATTCTTCAAATATGTCATTTGTTTGTTTTAAAACATTTTTACAAGCTACAAGCATTTTAGTTTTAGGTTTATTTGTAAACCCTTTTTCATCTAAAAAACCTTCTTTTTTTAAATAAGAAGCTATTTCTGAATTTAATTTAAATACTTTTGAATAAGTTAATGTTACTTTCATAATTTATTTTTCGTTTAAGTTATAATATTTATTTGTATCAATATTTATTTCTTTTCTTTTTTTAAAATCTCTAATACTTATTAAAATAGGAATTGAAGTTAAACTTCCCCACATTGTTGTATATAAATCTTCTTTACTAAATGTTCCTCTTTGCAAATGTTTATCCCACCAGTATTCTTTTAACACTCCTGCTCCTACACCACTTACAAAACCTATTGATATACTTAATTTATTATTATCTGTTAAGTCATAAAGCAATGCAGATACACCAACGCTTATGCCTAAGCCTGCATAAAAGTGTTTTGAATCGTCATTCATTCGTTGACCTTTTGCGATACTTGCAATTAAAAGTAGTGTTATAATATTTTTCATTAGTTTTGAAATTCATCAGGAACATCAGTAATTATAGCAAATCCTTCTTTTCCATTTTCTTTTGTAAAAGTTAATTTATTTCCTACTATTTTGGCATTAGGTATTAATTCTTTTCTTTCTTTTAAAAAAGAATCTAATTCATGGGCTTCAACCATTTGAGATTGTCCCATGTTCGCTGGTTTATCAGCTAAGTTAAAATAGATGTGTTTTTTCATATTGTAAATAAACAAAATTTTAAGCTAATAAACCAGCATCTCTTAAAGCCCTAACAACTTGACCTGTTGTATAACCGTCAAAAGTTGCAGTATCATTTACTATTCCAGAAGTGTTAGCTACAAAAGTAGCAGCAACAACAGCCGTAGTTGGTTGAACTATTGGTGTAGCATTCCAAAAACCAATTTTTTGAGTTGTATTTGTGCCAAATTTAGTTCCTGTTGTAGTACCAAAAACAAAATCTATTTGGTCTTTCAATGTTATTTGAGTTGAACTTACTGTTAAAGAAGCTGTGCCACTAATATCTAACCTAACAACACTACCAAAAGCACAATCTAATCTTAGATTTCCACCACTTGACCTTAAAACCCTATTTCCACCAGTTAAACTCACATCTCCATCTATCAGTATATTACCAGTATTAATTACTCTAAGATTTATTTTTCCTGTTGTGTTATTATATAAATAGAACGAACTAGCATCGTGTTCAAATGAATAATTATTTCCACCTGTTCTTGTGAAGTAAATTTTCCTATCATTAGACACATTAGCAACTGCAAGAAACGAATTAATTTGAATTGAATTAGACGCACCTACTGCTGTGATTGCCATATCACCACTTGAATTTACAGTAAATGTTTGGTATTGTGATGAATTATACGCAAGTCGTAATTGAGTTGTTGTTTTTTCAATATGTAACATTGCTAATGGTGATGTTGTTCCTATACCTATATTTCCTGAATTGTTTATATACATTCGAGTTGCCCCATTAGTAGATAAATAAGTTGCTGTTGTTGAATTTATATAAGTATTAGAACCATCACTTGCTATTGTATAATTAGTTGCACTTGGTGTAGCTTGATTTAAATATAAAGCACTTGAAGTAGGTGTGCCTATTAAATCACGAATAACATTTGTAGTTGATGCTGTAGTTACAGTTAATGAAGTTGATATGGTTGGCGAATTACTTAATACTGCTGTTGTGCCTGTTCCTGTAACATTATATTCACCTAAAACACCACCGTTGTTATAAAGTATTCTAGTACTTGTTCCGCTTGCTATACCTGTACTTCCAATTGTTAAACCTGTTAGATAAGTGTTAGTATCAAAAGCAAATGTACCAGCACCAGTCATTTTAATAAATGGAGTACCGCTTGAATAACTTAAACTACTTAAACCATTTAAGTTATTATTTAAAGGTTGATAACCACTTAAAGGTGTTTGAAAATCTAAAGTTATTGCATTACCTAAATAAGAAATATTAGCTCCAATAACATTTATATATTCGGTATCAAATGTTTGTAATACTCCATTATCTGCAACGGATAAAAACTTTATTTTCTTTATATCTGTACCACTCATTATTATAAAGTTGTAATTACAAATTCAGTACCAGTTGCATTATAAGATATAGCTGCAAGAGTTTCATTATTTAAATTTGTACTCCATGTATAAGATTCTCCTGGTTTAATTGTTACACCAAGAACTATTCCATTTGCTACTCCAGAATTATATATACTTACAGATTTATTTCCTGCTGTAATTATACCAGAATTAGTTACTCTAATAATAGTAGGAGTTCTAGTAACCCCTCCTTGTAAAACAGTTAATACTTGCTGTAAAGTAGCTTCAGAAGCATCTCCACTTCCCATTCCACCAATAGGAATATTTAACCAAGCTACTACATCATTTATAGCATTTTGTGCGCCTGCTAAATTATTTGTCCAAGTAGGTTGATTTGTAATTTCACTTAAATATAAATGTAAATCTTCATTTATACCTTTACTCCAAGAATGGTGGCTTATTACTAAACAAAATTCTTGACCTGTTTCTTTAGGTATATTATTTATTTGTACATATTTAATATTACTTTTAGTAATAGCTCTTCTAGTATTATTAATACTAGGAGTATCAATAATATCTAAACAACCTATACTTAAATTAACTATAAGCATTATTCTGTTTTCTTATAATATGAAGTTCCACTAGGAGATGAATCTGTTAAATCAGGTGTACCTTCTGAACCATCACAAAGTTTGTATGTAGAAGGAATAGTACTACCCTCTTGAAATAAAACAATCATTCCTATATCTAAATCTTTTCTTCTTTGAATGTCTTGATAAGAAACTTCAAATTCTGTTTGAATTGGAGCTGAAGCTCTTCTTACACCTACAGTTAAAAAAGGAGTACCTAATTCTACTAAAGATTCTCCTTCTTCTAAAATACGAGTAGCTTTTTTAATATTAAACTCTCTTCTAGTTCTTGAAGTATTATAAGTTTTTTGATAAACTTCTACTGTTATATCTAAATTAGAAGTTTCTGATAATTTTGTATAACCTCCAACTCCGTTTACAATATCAGCTTTAACTTCAGTAAGTTGTTCAGGTGACACTACATTTTGAAAAGTACCACTTACTGGATTTCTATTAAGAGCTTCTGTATCAGTAGCTCGTCTTACTAATCCTTGTTCTGTAAAAGTTGCTTTATCTTCAGGATTTAATTTAAATGTAATACTTTCAAATAACTTTTTGAATACATTTTCACTAGGAAAATGTGATTTTAAAAATCTATTAAAAACATTGGAAGTTCCTACTACATAATTAGTAGGAAAATTAGTTTCTTGGTCTTTCTTTGTTCCAGTATTTACTTGAACATTTCTAAGAAAAAACTCTCTAAACTCTTTAATAATTGGCATAATTTATAAATATAAAAATTAATTAATTAATTACCAAATTTTCGTTACAAATATTTGATATAATATTATTACAACTTTTTAAATTTGTTAATAAACTATTCATATAAGTTGTTGTAGAACTTGTTATAATATGTAATGTAGTATAAGGGGTTGTAATAGGTTCAACAATAAAAGTATTTTCTGTTTCTATACATTCTATACCCTCATTACAATTATTAAAAAATTCAAATATTTCTATAGCTTTTTTAAAATTTATTTTTTTACAATTAAAACAATCTTCTAATTTTTCAATATTATATTTAGTTTTATAATAATCCCAAGAATAGAATTTGCCTGTAATTGATATGTCTATGTCAATTAATATTAATAAATACAGTAAATAATATATATCTTGTATTAGAAATTGATAATTACTTTTACCTTTTAAATCTTCTTCATTCCATTGTTTTTTACTTAATTCAATAATTTGTGGTTTAAAATAAATAAAAAATTCTTTTATTTTATTATTTAAAACACTATTAGTTGTATATGAATGTAAATATAACATTAACTATTACAAGGTATGCAAGGACTAGTTGTAGGATTACAATATTCTTTAAGTCTATTAATAAACATTTGTAAATCTGATAATTCTTTTATTTTTTCTTCTGTTATAACATCATAAATATAATTAAAATTCATTTCTTCATTTAATAATAACATATAAGTATGAGCATTTATCATAAATGATTGAAATTCTGTATCGCATTTATCTTTACAATCATTACAGTTTTCTTTACATAAATATTTATTTAAATAATTTAACCAACATTGTTGAAAATTACAAAATACAGGTAAAGTATAAGATTTTGTAATACCATCTTTAGTTACATTTATAACATAAATACCATCTTCAGAAAAAGTTAAATCTGTAGTACTAAAAGGTAACAATGGTATAGTACTTAAATTTGTTAATACATTATTTTGTAAACTTTGTAGATTAACACTAATCTCACTAGAACTACAATTATTTAATTTAAATACGTTGCAATCTTTTGTATTTTCTATTTGCCAAAAATTACATACTTTAAAAGGTATATTTTCTGTACAACAAATTAAATTTAAAAGTGTTTCAGGAGTTCCTATTAAAGTATTATAACAATTTGTTACTTTTACTATATTATCTCCAAAACTAGAAGGAGTAAAAGTATAATTATAAATATAATCTTCTTCTGCTACAGATAAAGCTAATATAATATTTATATCTTCATCTATAACATTACTGGCAAAATCTAAAATTTCAATAGTAGTAGTATTATCCATAAAATTTACTGGATAATTTGGTACATTATTAAAATTAAAAGAAGTTAATTGACTATAATCTTTTGTATAAGTTACTGTTGGAATATCTAAATTATTTATACAATTAGTATTACAATCATTATTACAAGTTAAAAATACATCAAATACAGGTAAGTAGTTCTTTTTAATTAAAGTTTGAGTAGTAGAACAAATAGCATTATTAGAAATACATTTTACTGTATGTCTAACTATTTGATTTGTATCTACACAAAGTTTAATATTTTTACCTATTGTAGTTACATTAGAAGGTAGTAAAGTATAACTACTTTCAGCATCTAAAATAGATGCCATATAGTAACAAGTAAACTCTTTTGTAAAAGGTTTAGGTAAAGAAATAAAACTAGAAAAAGGTTTTAGTTGAGCAGTGCCATTTATATTTAAAGCACTATAAGATAATAAAATAATTTCAAAAGGAAAATTAGTAAAATAATTATAGTCGTCTGAATTACCTACATCATAATTATAAAATGTAAAAGTATTTTTATAAGGAATGTATAAAAATTTAGTTACATTTATTTTTAAATCAAAACTTTCCCAAGATACAGGTATAGTTGTTCCTGCTTTATAAACTTGTATAATTATTACTAATTCTGAACTTATATTTCCAATTAAATACTGTTCAAATTTTATATCATAATTTCCAAAATTATAAGTACTATTTACAGTTGTATTAGAAAGACTAAATAAATCTGTAGTATTAATTAAATTAACAAAAGGATTACCATTTTTAGATAATGAAAGAATTAAACTTACATTGCTTTGGTCTAAATCACTAGGAGTAGCATTACACGCTACTCCTAATAATTCTTTTAATTTTATAGATAAAATCATATTATTAATATAATACTATTAATTTATATATTAGTTACCTGGTTCTACATTAGAAGTAGAAGAAGCACCACCAAATACTTCAGCAAAAATTGTAGCTAAACTAGTGGCTTGAGCACTTCCATTAATTACGGCTAATACGATTTCAGTTAAATATGTATCTTGAACGCCTAAAGAAGTATTACGACTTCCTCTAAATGTAATTGTATTAGTATCATAATTAGCTCCTGCTGTAACTAAAGAAGGATTTTTATAATAAAATTGAGGTAAATGGATACGATTTGTATTACCTCTTTCTACACTATATAAATCTTCTAATGCTGTAATTTGAGCAACTGTACCTTTTCCTACATTTAAAGCTACAGAAGAACCTGGTGTAGCTCCTTCTGCTTCTTCAATAGTAGAATTTTGTAAAATCCCACTTAAAGCAATATCAAAATTAGTACCAAAATCTTTTGCAGTTAAATTAATACCTACAGAAGCCCCTACTAAAGTAGCTACTACAACGCTATCAGCATCATTATTAATTTGAGCAATTAGTTTAGCTAAAATAGTAACGTTAGTATCACCTGTTACAGTAGTAATAGAATAGCGTTTAATTTCGTTATTATATACTGTACCTAAACTTCTTAATCCTAAAGTAGTATCAGTAATTTTAATAAAAGCTTCTTGACCTGCTACAATTGCAGGTAAATTTAAAGCTCCAATAGTACCATCATTACCTATAAATTTAACAACTTTTACAGGAGCTACATAAGCTTGAGGTTGATAATTTGTACCAATACGAGGAATTGGTACAGTAATTCTACTTTTAGAATTTGCTAATTGATTTCCTACTGCTACGATAACATTTTTACTGTTAGGTAATACAGTTGCAGCATTTACTGTAGTTATTAATACATTGTCATCTGTAAATACAGCAAAAGCACCAGTATCTAATAGATTAATTTCATTAATACCAGAGATTGTACCACCTCCAGCTTTAGCTCCATAAGCAATAGAGCGTCCAATTAAGATTTGTTTCATTTTATTTTATTTTTAGTTATTCTTTATTAAGATTTTCATTAATTATATTATTATATACTTGACTAAATGTTAAACCTGCAATTCTTTTAGCAGTATTTTCAACTATTTCTTGATGTATAGATTCATGTAATTCACAATCTTGACGTAAAGATAAATTTATTTTTTTAGGCTTCCTAATGTAATCAATTCGTATTTGAGGGCATATAAACTTTTGATTGTGGTACACAAAAATTAAATCCTCTTTTAAACTACTTATAGGAGATTTAGGTAAAGTTTTACCAAAAGCACTAGTTAAAAGTTCAAATAAATCTTCTGTTTTAACTAAACGATTAGGTGTTTGTAAATAGTTAAAAGTAGTTTTTTTAATTACTTTCTTAAAAATTTTACTGCTAGTACTTAAAGTAGGAGGAAAACTATCAAATCCTATAAAAGTAATAACCAAAGGAGAAGTTGAAGTAATATAAAATTTATTATCTTTTAATACTATATTATATCCAAATTTAGAAATACTTTCAACTATATAATTATTTAATTCATAAATCATATTTAGATTGGTAAAACCAAAAGGATAATAATCTACTAATTTAAAAACAGTTGTAGAATTAATAGATATTTCTATATCTACCATACTATCGTCTAATTCAAAAAAAGGATTAAATGTATAAGTATATATAGTTTCATTTACATAATCAGCATTAGTTATTAAATTACCACATAAATCTTCTATAAAAGACCTATCATTAATTAATAACATATAATCTGTAGGTAAAAAACTAAAAAAACTATTATCTTCTCCTTGATAACAGTTTAGAGTTTTTGAAGTAATTAAATTTTTTAAATCATCTAATCTTTTTTGAGTGTCTTGAAATCCTAGACGTTTTTCATTACTTAATATACTAAGTCTTTGTTTTATAAATCTATTTACTTCTTCATTTAATACCCAATCTTTTTCTTCAGGTTCAAAAGAAGAAATAACATTGGAATTGACTTTTTGTAAAATCATGTCAATTCCAATGTGCATTTCTTGTACTGTCATTATTAAGGTGTATTTAATCTTGCTTTTAACGTTTCTTTTACTGTTCCATTTTTAGGGTTATTTAAAAATGTTACAGCTTCGTCTAAATTATTACCAATTGTTTCTGCTTCAAAAGTAATAACTGAAGTATTAGGAATACGTTGTAATATATTTTTAGTTATACAACTTTCAATAAAAGATTTAGTTTGTAAATTTTTGTCTTTACCAATAGCTAAAAATAAACTAGGGTTATTTTTTAAATATTCATTTATAGCTATATCTTTTTCATCTTCAGACATACTTTCTAAACTTAAAGCTGTATATTTATTAGATTTGTCTAAAGAAATTAAAACTCTTAATGTGTGATTAATCCATTCTCTATCAGCTAAAGAAGTATAGTATAATTTATTAGCTTCTTTTTCTAAATTTAAAATAGCTTTTTTAGCTTCAGTTTCTTTATTTTTAGAATAAATATAAAATTCTATTTTAGCACTTTTATTAATATCTTCTAAATCATTAGCAACTCTGCTATAAACTCTACAATAACGCCATAAAATATAATCTGCTGGATTTATAGGAATTCCCTTTAAGTTTACTTTAGATTTAAATTCTAAATCTTCTTGTAATCTGTTATCATGATTTAAATCTTCTGCATTATCGTAACGTAATCCTACTTCTAATTCAAGTCCGTTTAAAGGTACATCTTTACTAATATTATTCCAATAATCTCTAGTAGAAGATTCCCAATTAGGACTATCTGGACTTATACCAATTATAATAGGAAGAAATCTTTTTTCTTCTAATATAGTTAATCCTCTTAATACAGAATTTCCTCTATAAGAAGAACCTATTTTTATTTTAAATTCTTCGGGAATTTGACCAATTATAGTTTCTCCTTTTCCGTTTGTTGGTATAGGCTTCCTTTTAATAACTACTTTATTATAAGCATTGTAAGGAAATTGAATTTTTGGTTGTGAAGTTTCATTTTGAGTTTCGTTATTACCTTTATTTTGAGGTTTATTATTATTTTCCATTTTATTTATATTTAATTTTTAATTTCTTTTATTGTTTAATAATAAAAAGTAAAGAGCTTTTTAGCTCTTTACTTTTATATACATTTTAAGATAAGCTACAAGTTAATTTAAAACAGTGGTTATTTCTACGAATACAAATACCTTTTGCAGACAAGAAATGTACTGAATTTTCGTCTTTTTCTGTAGCAATAGCATTGTTATCTCCAGTAAATTCATTAGGATTACTAGGAGCCATACCTTTTACTATACCACGAACTAAAGAACGACCTTTTTGAGATACCATTTGTACGTTAGGACTTCCATCATACATAGATTGGTCAACAAAATACATATCGTAAGATGTAATAGGTTTACCAGTAATAGGATGTTTAGGTGCATTTTCTGCACGACTTCCAAAATCTAATAAAGGTAAATGTCTAACTTCTACAATATGACCATCAATGTGTTCAAATGCTGTAAAAAACCCAGTTAACATTAAATTACGTCCTTCTCCTTTTACAAATTTATCTCCTGTAATTTGAGAAAAACCAGAAGCTTTATTTTGCATAGCTTCACTAAATTCTTCTAAACCGCCAATACCTGTATAAAGTACTACTTTCATTTTACCTGTATCAGTAGCTCCATACATTACATCACCTACAGTTTCTTTAATTTTACGGTAAGTTAAAGTAGCATAAGTATCTCTGTTTGGTATTTGACTATCAACGCCTGCACCAGTAGGAATAGGTAATCCATTTACATAATCTACTAAAGCAATTGTACCATCTGCTAAACGATTATATTTTGAATACCAGTAATGTTCTTCACATTCTTGTTTCCAATCCATCATGTGTTGCCACTCTTGAAAAGGCATCCAAAAATTAGTTTTTTTACCATCTACATTAAATTCTACTGAAACTGTTTTATTTTTAATATTACCACCGTAACGATAAGATTTACGAAGAATACTAATTTGATTTTTCATTTTTCCAGGAGCCATAAAATTACTTTCATTACCCATAGAGAAACTTTCAGAAACAGGCGCACCTCCAGTCATAACCCAAGATAAACCAGAAACTAGTTCACTTAATGGTACAGATTCAGAAGGGTCTGTAGCATTTAATTGTAATTTATATACCCAATGCGCTCCAACTTGATTAGGACGTTCCATAATACGAGCTTGTATTCCATTAGGACTGCTTACCATATTTTGATACTTTAACCAATTTGTTTCAAAAGTAATATAAAAAGGTGTAAAATTAAGACCCGGTTTATCTCCAGCTGTATAAGTAGTAGATACAATACGGTCGCCTTTTTTCATACGACCAATTGTATTCCATTCATACTGAACGTCATTAATTTCAATAGTTCTATAACCCCCTACTTGACCTTCTGTCATAAAAGTAAGTGGAAATTTTTTACTCTCTTCTCCTGCTAAGTGAGTAATAACAGGATTAATTACATCAGGTTTTGTAAGCATTAAGTTTGCTAATGAGTTTTCATTAGTAAAACCATTACCATCAAAACCATCTTTGTAAATTATTCTAGCATTTGCCATAATTTTTTTATTTGTTTTAATTGTTATTTTTTATTTTATTTAACTTTATTGACCTCCGTTTAAGATACTTTTTAAAGATATATCAATCTCATTAGGATTAGAATATTTGCTTCTATCTACTCCTTCTCCGTTATTTAAACCTCCTTTATTAGTAAGTCTTAGTCGAAGATTGTTTACTTTTTCTTGTTTAACTTCTTGTTGAATTAATTTAGATAAATCAAAGCCTTTATATAATAAGTAATCTAACTCTAACAATTGTTGAGTTGTTGCTTTACTTCTTGCAATAGCAGCTTGACTATTACCTTCATTATCTACAATTAAAGCTAACCATTCAAAGAAACCTTTTTTATCGGTATCAGGGATATTAACATTAGCAAGTTTACCTTTAGATATAATATCATTTACGTTATTCCAATGATTTTTTATTTTTTCTTGTTCTTGTTTTTGATAATTTTCGTAACTTTTCTTTTCTTCTAGTTCTAAATTTTCTTCATACGACTTTAATTTTTCAAAAGCTTTTTTACCAAAATCTTTTAATTTATTAGTATCTTCATACATTTGAGTCGTTAATTCAGCATCTTCTTTAGAAAATCCAGAATTTATTAAATCTCTAGTAATAAGAGATTTTAATAAATTAGTATCTTTTTCATCAAAGTTTATACTTTTTACACTTTCTATTTTTCTTTTAAAGAAATCTTCTGGTTTTCCTCCTTGTTCCAAAAATTGAGCATAACGTTCAACTTCAGGTCTTTCTTCAAACCAACTAGTAACTTTTTTGTAAGCTAATTCTTCAGCTACATCTTCTGTATATTCTTTTATACCTTCAATACTGTCTTCGTATTTTTTTACTTCGCCGTTTTCATCTTTTATAACTATTCCAGTTTTTTCTATAATATCATTAATTAAAGGATTATCAGAATTATTATTGTTACCTGTTTTTGATTGTTCTTCTGCTTGTTTTTTAATGTCTTCTTTAGACATTACAATTTTACCTTCATTATCAATAGCGTTACCTTCTTTATCTAATTTATGTACTACACCATCAATTTCTACTTCTTGTAAATTTAAATTTTCATTATTGTCTTCATTATTTGAACTATTACTCTTATTATCTCCTTTATTATCTTTTTGCTCATTAGAGCTTTGTTGATTAGAGCTTTGTTGGCTAGAATTTTGTTGGTTAGTGTTTTGCTGTTGATTGTTATTTGAATTTTGCTGATTGTTGTCAATGATAACATCACTAATGTTATTGATTAAACCAGAAACATTTGTTGACTTATCTCCATTACTATTAGAGTTATTGTCATTATTATTGTTTTCGTTTTTCATAGTGTAAAATTACTTTAATTATTTATATTTTAGGTTATTTATTTTTTAAATACTTGATAATTAGGATTAAATATATAAACTTTTTAAATTATTTATCATAACGATTTTTATTTGTTTTAGCTATACGTTCATTAGATAACATTTTTTGACGGTCTAATTCAATTTTAGCTTCTTTTAAACGTTTATTAACTATATCATTATTAGCTTTTAATCCCATTTTATCTTTTTCTAGCTGGTTTTTTCTTATTGTTTCTTGATATTTATTATAACTTTCTTGTATTTTTAAATCTAAATCTTCTCCTCCAGAAGAGAATGAAGTATTAGTTAAATCTGTAGCTGCTTTTATATTAGCTGCTTCTATAGTAGAACCTGCTTGTATTTGAGCTACTTGTATTTTAGTTTGATTGTCTGCATTTTGTCTTTCTGTTTCTTTATCTGCTAAAATTTGTTGATTTTGTCTTTCTGCTTCTTGTTGTTTTTCATTTAATTGTTGTTGTATATCTTCTTGTATTTTTATAAAGTTTTTAAGTTTAGACATATTATTACTATCTAATATTTCTAATACATTACTAGCAGGAACATTAGATTTTTGTGCCCAACCAAAAGCAAATTGTTTAGCTTGTTGTAATTTTTCTCCTTCTTCTGTTGAGTCTTTTACAAAAACACCATAATCAGAATTACAATGAATTTCAGGATTAATATTTAACATAGCTTTACTATCATCACTTGAAACGTACATCCCTTTTTTGCCATTAATCCATGCTAATTTAGAATAATCTAGTAACCCTTGTAAATCACTTTCTTCTAGTTTTTCAAAACGTCTAAACATTTCTCTACTAATAACACTACTTCTTAATTGAGCTTGCTCTGTAATTCCTTTACCATCACTAGCAGTTATATTACCAAATCTTTGTCTATTCATTCCTACACTATCCCAAGCTTCATTTTTAATAGAAATTAATAACTCTCTCATTTGAGCTACATAATTACCTAAGTTCATATCTATACTTCTTATAGCATTTAAAACAGCAGCAGCATTAGGTTTTGTTTCATCAAAAAAAGCTAATCCTGTAGTTTCAGCAAAATATAGAAATTTATCTTCACCCCAACCTTCAGGCAATAATCCTAAAGGCATTAACATTAATTTATCTTTATTTCTAGCTAAAGTTAATTCAGCTCTATAATGATATATATTATATAAAGCTTGATAATTTAATAAAGATTTTACAATACTATTTATTTTATTTCTTTCTGTATAACCTAATCTACCATTATAAGGTAATTTACAAATACTTGAATTTGCTAATTCATCTCTTTGAGCTAAAATAGCTCTACCTCTTTTATATAAATCTTTACCTATTCTATAACATTCATGTACTTCGTTAATAGTTTCTTCACTTAATGAAATATCTCCATTATCTATATCTAATTTATAATCTTCTTCTACTTCCATTTCTAAAACTTGTAAAGTTTCTTTAGAAGTATATTTAAGTATTTTTATTTTTCTTAATGATTTCCAAGTAACATGAAAAACATCAATTAAATTATTATTTGAAGAAAAGAATGTATTATTAGAACTACTAGAAGCGTTTTTATCTAAATTTGTAGTTTGTATATAATCTGTAGTATTAATTTCATCTCCGTTTATATATTTAGATTCTAAATTTTTTACTTCTTCATCGCCCTCAAAATCTTCTGAAAATTTATCTATAATTTGATTTAAATTATATCTAGTACGTCTTACAAACCAATTAGAATCTTCTACAAATCCTGTATTTGAAGTACCATGCCATGCTTCTAATGGAGGTACAACTTCATAAACTAAATCATTTTTATATATATCTTTATAAGTATAAACTCTACCTACAGCTAACCAATCAAAAAAAGCTTCTTGCATTCTATCTTTAGTAGATAAAGCATATTTTATATAATCTATAGCTTCTTGTCCTTGTATAGCTCTTACATCTGTAATGCCTACTTTAAATTTAGATAAGTATTCTTCTGCACTTGGCAACTCTTGAGAAGGTACTCCAGTATCTACACCGCTACTATTTAAATCGTTTATAAAAGATTGAGATAAATAAGATAAAAAAGCTTTATTAAGCTTTTCTTTATGTACATTAATTACATCTTCATTAGTAACAACAACTTGATGATTTCCTACTTTTTCTGCTTTTTCTCCTAAATATAAATTTATTATAGGAGTTATAAAATCATAGTTTCTTAATTGTGCAGGATATTTTTGTAAATTTTCTTCTTGACTATTATAAGGATTTAAGACATATTTATAAGCACTAGCATCTAATTCTCCAATTGCTGCTTTATAAAGTAAAATCATTTCCCATCTATCTCCTGAATAATAATTAGATTGTTCTATAAAATAATCTACATTACTTTTATACCATTCTTTATTTTTTTCTGATTTAGGTATAGCTTGTCTAGGAAAAATTGACGACATATTATTATATTTTAAAATAAAGGTCTGTTAAAAAAACTATTTTTATTTACTTTTTGAGGTAGTTTTATTTCTTTATTAAAAGTTTCTTTAGCGTCAAACATACCTATAAGCATAGCAGACACCCTATCAAAGTTACCTTTTACATTCCATTTTAACAATTCCTCTAATAATCCAACATCATATATATAATGTAAATTTAATTTATCTCCACCAAAAATATCTTTTCCTCTTTTTTCTAAAAGCCAATCTCTAAGATATATAACTCCTTTAGCTTTTCTTTTTTCATTCATATTCATACCTTTACCTCTTCTAACACCGCTTTTTAATCCTACTTCCCATTCTAAATCAGGTTCGTCTGCAAGTAAATGTAAGTTTTGTTTAACTGTAAAAAACCTTTTTACATCTCCTCTATCATTCTCAAACATAAGTTCAGCGTTCCAGTATTCACAAATTTTTAATAAAGTTTCATTATAATCATCCATTCTTTCAGGTCTTCCTACATAACAAGCAACTAATAAATCTCCTTTAGTAGGGGTTATATTATTTACTCTTTCATAAACATAAGTAGCACCTAATGAATCTTTAACAGAGATATTTTTTTTATCTTTATCATGTGCATAAGGGTCATGCCAAACTCTATATAAACCTTTTGGGATTTTGCCTGTTAATTTATCTCTGTAAGGGGATACCCATTCTACATAACAGCCTGTAACATCAACTTTATCTTTTAAAGGAAAATCTTTTACAGCATCATGAACAATAATTCCTTTTTCTTTTAAAGTAGAATTATGTTCAAATTTTAACCCATATTCGGTTCTAACTATTTGACCTTCTCTAGCTAAATATTTAAAATCTTTATCATGTTTAACTTTATTTAATTGGTCTAATATTTCAGCAGATGGAAATATATTATCGCTACCACTAGCAAAAGCTTCTTTAGGATTTCTAGCACGTTGCCCTATATATTTTAAATATTCAGTATTAGAATATTCTGCTTTTTTTCTTTCTCTTTCTTTATTGTTATATTGTTTAGC
The DNA here is from genome assembly GCA_003963235.1 of Rickettsiales bacterium. Taxonomy (GTDB): domain Bacteria; phylum Pseudomonadota; class Alphaproteobacteria; order Rickettsiales; family Rickettsiaceae; genus Megaera_A. Next base: position 56,637 of record RXKF01000051.1, on the reverse strand, counting down.
TTCTTCTATTAAACTATTACCATGAGAATCTATAAAAGCAGGGTCGCCTAATTCTTGAGGATGAAACCATCCTACAGAATTTCCTTTAGCTCCTTCATCCCATACGTTATCAAAAGAAAGACAATTATATGATTTTGGATTATAATAAATTTCTTCAAAATCTCTCCAGTTAGCTTCATCTGTTCCACCAGTACCAAACATTACGATTTGCCCTGTAACAAATGAGCCATCTTCTGTTGTGGACATCGTTACACTTAAAGCTTCTTTTAAATTTGGAAATTTACCACACTCTTCTAATTTTATTTTTCTAGCATCTTTACCTACAGCAGCGTCTGGATTATTCATAAAAGAAACACCTACAATCTGACTTTTATAACCAAACTCTTTATTACCTTCTGTAGGTTTTTTAAATCCTAATTTTATATGTTCTGGTTGTTCTTTTAAATATCCTCTAGCAAAATCTGTATGTAATTCTAAAAAATCTAAATATCTTTTAGCCATAGGTATAATTTGGTCACCTAAAGTAATATATTTATAATCATAAGCTCCTATTAAAACTGTTATATTTTTATTCATATTTACAGTATGAGCTGCATCCCATCCTTCCATGTAAGAATAACCTTTACGTCTGGATTTAGCGCAAATAACATGAAGACCTAAATTTCTAGCAAATTCTTTAGCAGTAAACCAATGATACTGACCATCTAAAAAAGCAGGAAAATCTAAATCTTTTTTTCCTACTTTTTTAGAATGTTGTAATAAAGTACTATCTTTTACTATATTTTTTAATTCTTTTTTACTTTCATCAGTAGTTCTTAAAATTCTAGCATAATTAAGAAATCCATAATACTCTCCAGTAATATGGACTTCTTGCATTTGAGGTACACCATTAACGTATTTAAGTTTACCAGGAAGAGTCATTCCATTTTTTAGTCTATCTTCTTCAATATCCCAAAATTGTTTATGTTCTCTACTTCCTTCAGGCGCTTTAGTATAAACACCGTGTTTTTTAAAATATTGTCCAGTTCTTGTAAAATCTACTGTATTACAAAAAGCAATATCTTCAATAACATATAAACCGTTTTCGTTAAATGGCATTTGTTAATCCTTTAAAAACTTTTTTAAACTATGTATAGTTTGTCTAAAAATATAATCTTTAGCTTTTTGAGAAGTTGGCAATTGTTCATAAGGTAAAAAACAAGGATGTTCTTTAGTTTCAGGGTTTTTAACTTCTCCATATTTCCAACCTTCTTCTGTTTTTTGTTTTAGCCAACTTTCATGAGAGTTAGCAGGAGTAGCATTAGGATTATCAATATGAAATTGTACTCCATTAATAGCTGAAGATTTTTGCCATTCAGGAGCTTCTTCCCAAGATGGTTGTGATATATCTCCAATACTTTCACAATAAGCTTTATTTAATTCATGAGCTACCTTAGCAATATCTGTTTTATCCATTTTTATTTATTTTATATTATTAAATTAATCTTTCCAAGTTAAAGCTTTAACAGCCCACATTTGCGCTCCTTGTATTTCGGTAATAGCAATACTTGCTAATCTCTTTTGTTCAGCAGATGCAGTTGAACTATTACGCAGTTCATTCATTTGGTCAATGCAATTAGCGTGTTGCATTTTACAACGGTCAACTTCTGGCATATTACTAGGATTAAATGTAATCCCTACTGCTTTCATACCGAAAGTTAATTTTGATTTGTTTTCTTGTTCTTGTCCTTCCATTTTATTTTGTTTTATATTATTAAGACGTTTAAGGTAGTCTTATTCACCGTTAAAATATAATTCTAATTTACTTTCTACTAAAGGGTCATATAAAGCTCTAACTTCTCCTACTTGACTAATATTTATCATCATATCTTTTTCTTTAGTTGGTTCTACATAATAACTTATAATATTATTTACTTTAAAACTCATGTTAGTTTTTTTGTAATTATGTTTTATTTTTTTAGGTACTTCAACTTTTGAAAAAGCATTAAATTGATTATGATGTAAAGCTTGTTTAATCATTATTTCATTTTGTTCTATTTTATCTAAATTAGTACAGTATTTTATTATTATTCTCATAATTATTTAAAATCATTACTTTCAAAAAGAGTATAATCAAATAAATTTTCATGTTTATAAAAAGTAATACTAGAATCTAAATCTGCCATAAATACCGCAAATTCAGAAGGAGAAGCGATAACTTGACATCCTGCACTCCATTTATCTACTTGAATACTTTCTCTATTAGGATTTGCTCTATGTATATTAGTTTTACTTAGCTGTTTTACAGTTTTAGAAGTTACTAATTTTTTTAAGAAATCTAACAATCCGTTTTTATCATTATCTCTAATATACAACATAGGAGCAATTTGTTCTACAGCTTTATATCCAGTATGCTTACCTATTTTATAACAATCTAAATGTTGAGTAGCTACCATTATAATAGTACCTTCTACATTTATAGGATTTTCTCTATAATATACTCCCGGGTCAGTTGTAGCTTTATAAAGCTTACTCATCCAGTTACCTAATACATCTTTAAATAAAACTCCTACAAAATCATCAAAACTATTACTTTGACTTTCACTATTACGAATACCTATGATATTTATTTCATAAGGTTTATCTTTTAATCTGTATTTTTTACTTTTAAAAGCGTTTACAAGCTGTTGTGATGTTGGTTTATTCATTTTATATATATATAATTTAATTAATACCGAATTTAGTGATTTTATTAGTAGTGTTGTTTGAGGGTTTAGATAAACTCGAACGATTTTTAAAATCTATTAAAAGTAATTGGCAATGCTGTTTTAAATAATTGATTTTATAAACCGTTACACTAACATCTCTCTTAATATGAAAAAGTTGTAAATCTATACATTTATATCCCCATAGCTCTAATATATAAGCATATAAAGAAAGTTGTAAACTATATACATTACCTTTACAAAAAGGTAATGTATTAAGAGGGGCTTTAAAAAATTCTTTTTTATCTACCCATTGATTACTTTTTATACCATTAATTTTTTTATAATATCCAGATTTAAATTTTAGTTCATCTTTATTAGTTTTCCAATCTGCTATTATAAATTCTTTGCCTTTAATTAAAAGGCAATCAATTGTTCCTGCAACTAAATATTCAAATACATAAATACGTTTTTCTACAAAAATAGAAAAACCTTCTTCTAGTTTATTAATAAGATAGTTTAATATAATAGGGTATTTTTTACCTAAAGGACTGTTTTTAAGAGTTTCAATATCTACTATAGTTATTTTTTTAAGACCTTGTAATAGATTTTCTTTTCTTTGTCCATAAGTACTATTAATATTTAAAGTACTATTGTTTACACTATCTTCTAAAAGTTTATGCTCTACTGTACCTAATTTACAACTGTTATCTCTTATAGAATCCCATTCTTTTTTTAAAAAACTTTTAGAAACTCCTAATTCATTGCTTTTATAATTTAACCAGTATTTTTCATCAAATGGTATTTCATAATCTTTAATACAAGTTGTAACAGAAGTATATATATTTTTATCTTCATCAGTATATTGATGAAGCTCTTCATTAAATGATATAGTTCTTTTTACCATTTTCCTTTAGGACATTTATCGTTACTTCTTGTTTTAGCTTTAATAGGGCAACTACATAAACTACAACTATAGACTGTAGTATTTCCTATTTTTATAAACTCTTTTATAAATTCACAACTGTTACATATAGCTTCTCTTTCTTTAGCTACTGGCTCTAATTGTTCGTTAGTAATAAGTATATTTTTATAACCAGTACCTATACTAATTACTTTATCTACTATTTTATTACAACTGGTACACACCATTATTCTGCTCTATTTCCTATAGCTCTTCCACCTCTAGCAATTTTTTGTCCTGCTTCTTCTTTAGCTAATTTATTGTATAAATCTTCTAAAGTATTAATTGTTTTTGGTAAGGTATTTGCTATTTTTGTAAGTTGTTCTAATTGGTCAATTAATCCTTGAGTTAAAACTAAATCAGAAGCTAAATCTATCATTTCTCCTCTGTTTATTTTTTCATTATTTTCTAGCTCTTGTTTTTCTATTACAGATTCTATATTCTTAATAATATTAACACAAATCTTATCACTAACTTTTAAACCTTTTAAAATAGTATTTATAGTATTTAAAGTAGGTACTATAGCTTTTTCAAGTTCTCTATTTTTAACTATAGCTTGTTTAAGTAAAGAATCAGGTTGAAAATCTGGTTCAAGTTCGCTTTCAACTATAGCAGCTCTATGTGTATCTTTTTCATTAAATCCTCCTAAATTTGGATAAGAATAAAAACTTGAAACAATATAAAGATACATAAATTCTTTCCAAGCTCTAAATTTTTTTCTACCGTCTGCATCACCTTTACTACCTCTATCTCTTTCTAAAATAGCTTTAAATTCAGGAATCCCTCTTAGATAATCCTTATCTAATATTAATTCATCATTTTCTATTTTAAAAATTTTACTCATTATTTAATTTATTTAAATAATCTTTTTTACGATTTGATACAAAAGGCTCTTCACAAATTAATTTACTATCTTTAGTAAATGACATTCTATAAAATCCTGTATCTTGAATTGTTTTTTGTTTGCCTATTCTATCGTAAACTTTATTTAATTTTTTTACTCTAGCTTGAGTTGCAACAAAACTACCAAAATGTTTAAGTACTACGGTATAGCCTTTAGACATTCCATCTACTGTTGCAAGGAATTGACTTTCTATAATATGTTTAACTTCATCAAAAGTAAGTTCTGTATTATGTTTACTATTTATATCTTTTCTTATAGTTTCTATAATACGTTGTAATTTATAATCTATGTATAAACCTTTCATTAAAGTATAAGTTCAATTTTTTTAACAGGTGCATTAATTATAATACAATCATTCTTTTCCATTCTTACAATACCTTGATTCTTTTTGAAAATACTACAGTAAACCATATAATGAGTATCTAATTCCATAAATACATCAAATTCATCTCCAGATTTAAAATACTGTCCGTCTTTAATAGTTTTGATAACCATTTGATTAGCAGATGGAGTTTGTTTTAATCTATTGTTTTCAATATCATATTCACAAATATCTTGAGTGTCTATTAATCTTTCAGTTACTAAAGAAAAACTACTAATACTTTCATATAAGAAATATCTACATAAATCTTTTATTGCAGAATTTATTATATCTTGTTGTTTTACTCCTTTTATTTTTTTAGGTATTTCAAATTCTCTTCTCCATAGAAGATAGTTTTTTTCTCCTTTACAATACAAGGAAGCTTCTGCTATGTTTATAGTTTCTTTTTCTTTTTTATTAATGTAGTAGTCTTTTTCTCCTACTGTAATTTTAAATTCATAGCTTTTATCTATTCCTGTATTTTTTACAATTTTATTCCATTCATTAATAACAAATTCAATTGTATCTTGTAAAATGTGTCCCATAAAATCAAAAGTAATAAACTTTTTTAGAAAAACCAAATTTAAAAGTACAATTAAAATCAAGATTATCTCAAATACTAAAATCTCTTAATTAAAGGCTTGATTTTAAATGATTTAAAATTTTAAATAATCTACCATGATAGATATTTAGAGGACTTCTATTTCCTTTTTATAGAGATTTTGTAATAGAGGATTTTTATAATGATGTTGTAGATGTTATAGAGAGGATGATAATAGTAGAAAAATTTTTTATAAAATTTTTTTAGAAGAGGAATTTTTGATGTTTATGATTGTGGGTGTAAACCTACCCCATCAACCTACTCCCCTCGAATCTTTGACGGAAACTCCCCTATTGAGTTTCTTCATAATTTTCTATTATTAACCTTTAAAAACCTAAAAACCATGAAATCTACAAATGTAAAAATCTTATCTTTACAAGCCAATCCTCAAGGAGGTTATGTGCTTGTATGTCGTCCTAGTGTTGATAACAAAACTGGAAACTATAAAATTAGTCAAGGTTTAGCTGAAAGAATGGCTGAAAGAACACTAGGAATTAAAAGCGTAAGTGCTTTAAAACAAGCTATTGCTTTATCTCGTGGAAATGCTACTTATCGCATTGACTACAAAGAGTGTAAAGAAGGTGAAACCTGGGAAAACAAAACTACAGGTGAAACTGGAGTTTATACTAAATCTTGGGATAAACCAATTAACCACGAGATTACTTTAAGTGAGCAAGCTCAAATAAAAGTAACTGAAATTATCTTTGCTCATGAATTGAGCAACGCTGCTATGAATCAACCACAAGTTGTTTCTGTAGGCAGAACAGAAGATAAAGAAGAAAGTGGTAACGATGCACCTAGCATCTAAGATATAAATAGTACAACTATCGAATAGGGAGATAGTTGTACTTATCTTTTTAATAATGTACTCATTGTTTAATTTAATACCAATAGTTATGAAAAACGTAGTAGTTATTTTAGGTGTAGTAATGAGTGTTACTGATGCCTTAGAATATGATTTTAAATAAATCGTAGAAATAAACCCTTCGGGTTTATTTTTTTTTAACTACAATGTTACTATATATAGAATAGATGTATATCTCTATCGAACTTGACAACATAAATCAATAAATTAAATAACCTTTAATAACCAACAACATGAAAACAATTATTAAATTCTTCGTAAATCTACTATCTTTCATTAATATTTATATTGATGTAGATAGTCTAGCTCTTAGTATAGCTTATGTTAGACCTAATAGAGCTTTTTGTATTACTATTTTATTTATAGATATAGTTATTTATTTACCTACATTAATATCTAAAGTTAAAGCTACATATATTAGTAGAACTTCTGTTAAAATAGGTCATGTATATTACCCTTCCAGAATTGCCAGAAATAATAACTTTACTAAATGTTATTATTATACTAATGATTTAAAAACTAGAGTAGATTATTTTAATCCTATACATATAGGTAATAATCAAGTCAAAGTTGTAGATAACTATAAACAAACATATATTTACTATGCTGATGAACTTTATTTTCAGTTATTAAATACTGAAGTTAAAGGTTATATTAGAGATGGTATATTTTATATTACTTCTGCTGTTGGTTAAGTAGAAATAAAGGTACTTTTAGTTATTAGTCTTGTCCTGCTTTGTTTAATTGATTTTAAAATGCGGACTTCTAACGAAAAAGTACCTTTTACTTTTTATTTAACTTAACAACATAAATTTTCTTGATAAATCTAATGAAAACTATTAAATTGTTCTTACTTAGACTGTTTACTAGAGAAATCTCTAAGGTAAACAGTGAAGGAAGTAGTTTTAAATGCACTAAAAGTACTAGTTTTACTAGTAATTTTATGATTTAATCTATCTGTCTGCTATTTATATGATGATAAGTTATAGAAAATGATGAATGAGTTATAGGTAGAGCTCGTCTAGTACCACCAACACCTCAAATTAAATCATCTTTTCATTTCTCCAAACACTATCATTATTATAAACTTAATTCTTTTTAAATATTCCCATTCTCATAAAACTCTACAAAAACAACACAACATTTAAAAAGATTAAAACTCCTCTTTTAACTCAATTCATACAACTAAAAACATTCTTAACTCCAAAAACATACAACTATGAAAAGTGAAAACATACCAAAAACTAAACCTTATAGAGTTAAATCTCCTAGTGGTAAAGTATTTACAGTAATTGCTGAAACTTTATATCATGCTATTAGTATTGTATGTGAAGAAAAAGAATCTTTTACATATAGTAATATTGAATATATTAAACTAAATAAAAGGCATGAAAATAATACTTAACCTTTTATTTGTTTTCTTCATTATTTTATTAAATATAATCATAACTAAATATGAGCTACCTATATTTATATACAATAAACTTAGAAAACAAATAATTGTACCAATTTTAGATTGGATAGAAACTTTAAAGTTATTCATAATATACTACCAATGCTTAATAGAGTTTAGATATATTAAGCTATAGGAAAAACTCATATTAACTATTTAACCCAAAAAATAAGCTCTTTATAACCTAAAGAGCTTATTTACTTAATCTTTTAAAACTAAGTAATATGGAAAACAATACTAACCAACAAAATAATCAACCTGAAAATCATAAATCAAATTTAGGTAGATTTATTATAGCACCTCATTACATATATTTAAAAGCAAAATATTCAACAGTTATTATTGAAATTTATGAAAAAGTAGAATTTATAACTCACCCAAAACTTAAAGATAAGTTTTATTTAGAAGATTTAATATTGCCTTTAAATTAATACATCTTGATTATCTAATAGTTCTAAAGACTACAACTATGCAGTCATTAAGTCCTTTAAAAGTGGCAGACGGTTTACACAACATTAGCATAGTAGATTTGATAGCAGTAGTACATAAGATAACAAATGTAACGAATACATCTTACCAAAGAGCAAAGTTATATTACATTTGAGTACTACTGTAAAAACCATAGATAAAATTAATATGACAAATAAACAGATTTATATAGAAACTTTTGAAAAAGAAGAAGTCTATAAAATAACAAAACTAAAAGAACATGACGATGAAGCATATTTAACTAAAAAACAAAAACAACAAATTTTACAACCAGTTAGAAATAGTAAAACTAATCCTAAAATACAAAATAACGATAAATGTCCTTGTAATAGCGGATTAAAATATAAAAAATGTTGTAAACTTAAATATTAACTATAAACCTAACATTATGAAAAAAGCAATAGCATTAGCAACAATGGCAACTGGACTTTTAGCTGCATCTACAGGACAAGAAATAAATAATCTACCTAAAAGAATTAAACAAAAAACTATTTTAACTCCTAAACAACAAAAAGCTAGAAAGAAAAATAAAATAGTAAAACAAGCTAGAAAGAAAAATAGGTAATTAAATATTAATAATCTTTAAAAACAAATTATTATAAATACTTTTAAAAAAGCAAAAATAGTTATGCTTCCTACAGAAAAAGAAAACCAAAAAACCAAAAATATGAATGAATTTATAACCAAATTACAGTATGAAATACAAAACGAATTAGAAACTTATTTTAACCTTTTAACACTAAACCAACATGAAAAAGATATTAATTTTAATGTTAGTAATAATACTAACGAGTTGCAAAACGAACTCATACCAATCTAAAGAAAGTCATAGAATACTAAAAAAAGATAAAATGCCAAATTATTATCTTATTTTAGTAAGAATTGATACTATTTACGATAAAAAGTCTAATACTATAAATTTTAACTACTATTATAAAAAAATCAATAAAAACCAAACAATAAACTAATATGAAAAATCTAATATTAATATTACTAATTTTATTTAGTTTAATTAGTTGCAAAAAGAAAGAAACTAAAAATACAGACAATAATAGTACTCAAAATCCTCCCATTAAGTATTCGTTTGTAGAAGGTAAACATTTTGAAGGTACGTTTTATTATAAAAATTTATCAGAATACGGTAGTATAAGTTATATATCTCCTTCAAAATATAGTATAGGAAATAATTTAATTACATTAATACAAAACAATGACACTTTATTTAAACCTACTTCTACTACTTATACTCTAAGTACAATAGAATGTCCAGCTGGTTGCATGGATAAAGGTATAGTAACACCTGATAGTATTGTACTTAGTTTACTTTATACCTCTAAATCTCATTTGAAAATAGAATATCCTACTAAACAAGGATATAAAACTATTACTCTTCAAAGAACTAATTAAAACCTAAAAAAATATGTTAAACATAATAGTTGGAGTAGCTACTGCTGTTGTAGTAATTACTCTAGGTCTATATGCTAAAGCTATAGATAGAAAACAATCTCGTGGTTAAATAGTTTTATAACTATACCTACTTGAAGCCAGTCGCCATAGAAACAATTTTATTATTGGTTCTACATCCTCTTTTTACATTCTTATTTAATCTTTAAAACTCTAAAAAACTAACTATTATGTCAAATGAAAAATCAAAATTTAAACCAGTATTTAATATTATAGAAGTTATTACTGTAAAACCAAACACTAACAAAAAAGCTAAAGAATACAAAATTTCAAAAAACCGTCGTGTAAGAGAAATTGAACAAAAATATGAAGATATTGAATTAGTATCTGAAGATTTTGTATTTGAAGCTGCAAATGATTCTATAAGTAAATTCATTAAAGAATGTCATCCAGATATTCAAAAAATGATTACTAGAAATAATATAAATACTGTTAAAGCTTCTCCTCATAAATTGAATATTAAAACAAATAATAATCTATTTATTGAGATTAGTATTATTAGTAAGTTTTCAAGAAAAATTATCGTAAAAGATAAAAAAAGAAAAGTATTAATAGATACAGTTACAAATATTACACACTTTTCAAAAGTAGAAAATTAACGAGTTAATGCAAGGAGTAAACATTAGTTTACTTCTTGCTTTATCCCTACTTTTATTAAATTTTTTAAAAATGGAATATAAAATTCAATATGAATATTTAAATAAATATATATTTGGAGGTAAAGCAGATATAATTTTAAAAGATATTAGAAATAACGATTATATAAATTTCTGTGTACTTAAAAATAACAAAAATTTCGTAGTCTATTATAAAACTTTTAAGTTAATAAAAATTGGAGAAATTAAATATTCAAATGATTTTGTTATTTTAGAACCTTTTAAACAAAATTTAGATAAAGATTATACTAAAATCTTTATTAAGTTTTTTAATATAATTTTTATAGATAAAAAAATACCAAATAATATAGAAGTATATTATACAGGCAAATGTTCTATATGTGGAAGAACTTTAAAAAACCCTAAATATATAGAAATTGGTATAGGTGTTGAATGTTTGAAAAAACTCTAATATTCTTATAGAGAGAAAGGGCTTAACTTCCTGATTCTCAATATTGTTAATGTAAAAACCTTTTAAAATTGAGAAAACTTCCTTTCTAAATACCGGTATGAAGCCTTCTGATTGTTAAAAAATGTTAATAATATTTAACAATAAACTTTCATAATATGTAAAAATATTTTTGTACCTTTAAAATAATGAAATTACTGATAAAAAATAATGTAGAAGAAATTAATAATTTTAGTGAAATACCTGATAATGATAAAAGTCCTTTTGTAGAAGAATTACATATTAATACTACTCAAGTATTAAAAAGATTTAAAAAAGGAGAAGTAGTACTAGATGTAAACGAAAGTATTTCTTATCAAGAAGCTAAAAACTTAACTATTCAAAACGAAAACTTAAAACAAAAAGGTTTAGAAATAGGACAAGTAAAAATAAAACAAAAAGCGGAATTTGTAATTATATACACAAATAATATACCTTATAAAAATCTTAGTGAAATATCTTTTAAAATATTTCATTATATATTAGATAAAAGAATAAATTTAGGTAGTGATATAATTATACTTTCTATAGAAGATTGTTGTGAACATTTACAATCTACAAGACCTACAGTTACTAAAGGATTTGTAGAACTAGTAAAAAATAAAATTATAGCTAAAAGATGCGATAATGTTTGGTGGATAAATCCAAATTATTATTATGCTGGAAATAGATTAAATATAAAAAGTAAATAACAAATAAAAAATCAAATAAAATGGCAATTAAATTAACAAAAGTAAACACTAATTACGTATTAGAAGAAACAACAGGAGAAACTACTAATATAAAAGCTATTACAAAAAATGAAATAACAGAAATTTTAGTTGAAAAATTAAAAGCACAAATAAATTCTGTTGAAGCTATTAATCAAGAACATACAGTAATAATAACTATTACACCAACTATAGGATAATGGAAAACGATTTAACAATTTCTCTTAAAGTAGATAAAACTAATGAACTAACTCAAGACCAAAAAAACGGACTATCTTATTTATTTAATTGGGTTAAAGAAAATAAAAATATTAAAAGTGATGATATGTATTGTTCTTTAACAGGAGCAGCAGGTACAGGTAAAACTACATTAATATCTTATTTTTTAGATTTAGTTTCTACAGAAATACCAAAACATAAAATTTGTATATGTGCCCCAACTCATAAAGCTAAAAAAGTAATTCAATCTAAAACTAAATGGAAAACTAGTGAAACTTTACAAGCTTTATTAGGTTTAAAACTTGATGTTAGTATGGAAGATTTTGATATTAATAATCCTAGTTTTAATCCTATAGGGGATAGAAAAATAAAAGACTTTAAACTTGTAATTATAGACGAAAGTAGTATGGTAAATAAAGATTTATATATTACTATAAAAGATTGCGCTAAAAGTACAGGTACATTAGTATTATTTGTAGGAGATAGTAAACAATTAAATCCAGTTAAAGAAAATAATATTTCTTTTGCTTTAACTGGTTGTAACAAAAACTATAATTTAACTCAAGTAGTTAGACAACAAAATGATAACCCTTTAATTGAAGTTCTCGATTGTTTAAGAAAAGATATAGAATTTGGTACTAATAATTATATATCTTTATTAAAAGACTATCCTAGTAAATTTAATAGTCGTAATGAAGGATTTGCTGTTTTAAACGGTATAGATTTTGCTGTTGAATTAAAAAATCATTTTTTAAGTGAAGAATTTAAACAAGATAAAAATTTTTGTAGATTTATAGCTTGGACTAATGATTGTATTAAAAACACTAATACATATATTAGAGAAAAGATAATGAATGCTCAAAATTTTATAGAAATTGATGATGTTTTATTAGGTTATAGAACTGTAGCAGATAAAGATTTTACTTATATAACTAATTCTGATGATTATGTTGTAGAAGATATTACAGAGCATAATAAAACCATTGAAGGAGAAAATATTGAATGTTTTTCTATTAATATTAGAGCTATAGATACTGATTTAACTTCTACTTTAAATATTGTTAAACCTAGTTCTTCAAATTTAAATAAATTTTCTACTATATTTGAGGAAATTTTACTAGACGCTAAAACTAAAAGAAGTGGTAAAGTTTGGAGAGAATTTTATCAATTTAAAGATGATTATTTATTAATTAATCCTTTATTTAAAAATAATACTTTATTATGTAAAAAAGATATTGATTTTGGATATGGTTTAACAATTCATAAATCTCAAGGAAGTACTTATAATACAGTATTTATTAGTGGTAAAGATATTAATAAAAATTTTGTCGATAGTGAAAGAAAAAAATTATGGTATGTAGCTCTAAGTAGAGCTAGTAATAAAGTATTTATATCTTTATAATATGGAACCTAAAAGAAAACATGGAGCTAAACCTAAAAGTGTAATGACTAGAAATGAATTTAAAAATTCAACTTGTGAAATTACATTAGAAGATGAAAAGTCTATATTAAAAAATCTTGAATTAGATAACGACTCTTTTAGAAGAGAACAAAACAATAAAGCTATTAAAGATAAATTTTATGGTAAAAGACTTTCTTTTTTATTAAACTTATATAATAAATCTATTGTAAATCTATCTTTATCTATTGGTTATAGTAGTAATTATTTACATAATGCTATAAATAATAAAGTAAATAATAAAATTACTAAAGGTTTTTTAAGTAAATTATCATTTTATTTTGAAATTGATGAAGAGTTTTTTACAAAAGATGAAGTAAATATAATATTAACAGAACAAAATAAAGTAAAATATGTTAAACATTAGAGTAATGTGTATAGACGACAGTAATAAACCTAAAGAAGTTCCTGATAAAGATTGGATAAAAAAAGGCGATAAATATACTGTTATTAAATTAGTAAGAATTTTAAATAAACGTCAACTTAATGGTAATGGAGTTAAATTATTAGAAAAAGTTATAGATACTCCTAATTATAAATTTTATAAATTAGAAAGATTTAAATTACTAGATGAAGATGAGCTTTTACTAGATAAAATAGAACAAGAAGTTACTGTAGGGGACGTTGAAGAGTTTCAAGTTCCTGTTTTTAGTAAAATTAAAATTATTGATTTAGATTATACTAATAATAAAAAAGAAGAAAGATATTTAAAAAAACGAAACTTATGATAGTTTTTATTTCTCAAAGAAACCATAAAGTTCAAGATACAGAAAGTATTAAAATTCAAAATAATATAACAAGTGAACAATTAGTTTATATTCAAAATTTACCAATTGTAGGCTTTGATTTAGAAACTAATAGTCTTGACCCTTTTATTGGAGATATTTTATTATTAATAATAGGAGATAAAGAGCAACAATTTGTTATAGATATTCATTCTTTTAATCAAAAAGAACAAGAAGATTTATTTTTTAGTCGTTTTAAAGAAAATAAAATATTTTTAGGAGCTAATTGTAAATTTGATTATTCGTTTATAAAAGTAAAATATAATATAAGTATTTTAAAAATGTTTGATGTTATGATAGCTGAACAAAGAATTAGACAAGGATTTTCTACGTCTAATTCTTTAGCTGCTATTGTAGAAAGAAGATTAAAATACATACCTGATGAAATGAAAAAAGATATTAGGTTAGAATTTATTGGAGCTAATAAAGATACTTTTATATTTGAAAATAAACATATTGATTATGCAGCAGGAGATATAAAGTATCTTTTCGATATTAGAGAATTACAAAAAGAACATATAAATAAATTAAATTTAGAGTTTTTAATTTATAATATAGAGTTCCCTTTAATAAGAAGATTAGCGGATGCTGAATTAAATGGATATGTTATAAAAGAAGATAAATGGTTAGAAATTATTAAAAAGAATGAAGAAAATCAATTTTTAAAGCAAGTAGAATTAGATGAAGAATTTAAAAATTTAAGAAGTTATTTACCAAAAGAAGAACAAATTTATATTAAAAACGGTAAATGGGATAGAACTAGATTAAAAAAACAAAAAAATATAGTTTTAGATTTATTTGCTGAAGAAGAAGTAGAAACTAATAAATTTAGTAAGAATAAAAAAATAAAAGATAAAAGTCCTTATATAAATTATTCTTCTGTAACAGAGCTTACTTATATTTTTGCATCTTTAGGATTACCTTTACCTACTAAAACTGGAGAGTATATTGTACCTACATTTATAGTTAAAAAAGGTAAAAGAGTAGTAGATAAATCATTAAATTCTTTTACAACAAGTAAACAAGCTATAGAGAGTTATGTTATTGAAAATCCTAATACAATAGGAGAAAAATTTGTAAAAGCTTTAATTAATTATCGTAAATTTACTACTAGATTAAATACATTTGGAGAAGATTTTTTAATTAAATATAAAAATCCAATTACTAAAAAATTTCATACTGTATTTAGACAAGCTCATGCAATTACTGGAAGATTACAAAGTGGAGATGAAAAAAGTAATAGATTTAATAGTCAAAATATACCTGCTGAAAAAGATTATAGAGAATGTTTTTGTTTTGAAAAAGATTATTTAATTTGTACTACAGATTTATCTGGAGCAGAAGCTGTTATTATGATTGATAAAGCAAGAGATGAAAGGTTTTATAAAATGGCTATCTTAAATGATGATGCTCATAGTCCTTTAGCAACTGCTGTTTGGAGAGCTATTTATAAAAGTAGAGGTAATGAATTACTTGCTCAAACTTTTACAATTTCTAAAACAGAAAATAAACATCTTAGAACTTCTTTTAAACCTATGACTTTTGGTTCAATTTATGGTATGTTTGTTAAAAAAACTGCTAAAACTTTAGGTATTACTTTAGATGAAGCTAAAATAGCTTTAAAAACTATTAAAAGCATGATTCCTAAAACATTTAAAATGGTAGAAACAAATTCTAAATTTGCATTAGAAAACGGTTATATTATTTTAAATCCTAGAACAAATAGTCGTATTTGGTATCCTGATGTTTTAATTTCTAAAGCTAATAATTCAGATTTATCTTTTGACATAGCTCATGAAGTTGACGGTTCAGCAAGAAATGCTCCTATTCAAGGCACTCAAGCAGATATGTTAAAAGAAGCTATTGTTGAAATAGGTAAAGAAATAGATAGACAAAATTTAGATATTAAATTATTAGGTCAAGTACATGATGAATTAATATATGCAATTAATAAAAAAATTAAATTAGTAGAATTTATAAAAGATAATGGAACTAAAGAAATAGTTGAACCTCATATTTTTATAAAAAATTGGATGTGTCAAGTTGCTAATAGATATTTATCTTTTATTAAAATGACTGCTGAAACTCATATTGGAGAAACATGGACAAAATAATGAATAATATTTGGTATAAAGCTTCTATAGTAATATTAATATATATAATAATTATTACTAATGTTAATCAATGTACACAAAATAATAAAAATAAATTAGTATATGAAAATATACTTAACAATACAATTAAAAAAGTTAAAGAAAAAAATGGTACAATTTCAAGTATTACAAATGTAATACAAGATAATAACACTAAAACTCTATTAGCTTTAAAAGCAAATGATAGTACAATTAAATATTTACAAGATGAAATTAGAAGAAATAAAAATATGCTTAAAGATATTGGGAGTTCAATTGCTGTCATTATATCTTCTACTACTTTTAGCGAAAGCAATAGTAGCATAATTTCTAAAATAGATTCTATTAAAAAAGGTAATACAATTTATTATTATCCTACTTATACTAGTAAAAGTAAAGACACTACTTGGATAAATTATGATATAGTTGCAGATAAAGATAATGTAGATTTAAAACTTAAAGTAAAAAATAAATATTCTGTAATTATAGGTACTGAAAAAATATCTTTTTTTAAAAGAAATACTGTTGTAAAAGTAAATAATCAAAATCCTTATACAGATGTAAAAGAATTAAAAGCTTTTCAAATTAAAGATGAAAGAAAAATAAACAGAATAGGATTAGGATTGCAAGTAGGATATGGTATTACATTAAAGGGCTTTTCTCCTTATGTAGGATTTGGTATAAATTTTAAAATAATCTAATATGGAAACTTTTGAAGTAACTTATGTAGAAGAAATTTTTAAAATTCCTATATACAACTTTAAAATAAAGCTTGTAATAAATAATAATAATAATAAATATTTAAAAACTTTAGACTACCATAATTGTAATGAAATTGCTTCTGTAATAGATTATACTGATTTTAATTATAATTTTGATATACTATCTTCTTTTCAAATAGATAAAATAAAAGAAAACACTATTGCTCATGAAGTTTTCCATATTACTTGTATTATTATGAGGTATATAGGTTGTAAACTAAGTAATAATAGTGAAGAAGCTTATGCATATTTAATAGATTATTTGTATAAAGTAATAAGATTAAAATTGATTAAATTAAAATTAAATTATGGCGATACAAATTCAACAAAAAAGATTTGATAGACAATTACAAGGTATTGAAAATTGGAAAAAAGCTAAAGAGCTAGGATTAAGTCATAGTAATGGTTGGGGTACTTTACATTGGGAAACTGGAACAGGTAAAACTTTTGCTGCTTGTACAATTGCAAATAAAATGTTAGAAAGAAATAATGCTTATAGTTTTATTGTAGTTGTACCTGGAGAAGAACTAGAAAAACAATGGAAAAACGAAATAAAATCTTTTGTAAAAGAAGAACATCATAATAATTTTAGAGTTTTAACTGTACATAAAATAATACAATCATGTGCTAATGGAAAAAGGTTTCTTTGTAATTTATTAATAGCTGATGAATTACATGAATATTATACAGAAGATAGATTAAATTTATTTAATAGTACTTATGTTGTTACAAATTGGTGTTTAGGATTAACAGCGACTTATGAAGATAACGAAAATAGACATAAAAATATACAAAAAATATTACCAGTTGTAGATAGAATAGATACAGAAGAGGCTTTAAGAGAAGGTTATGTTTCTAAATATATAGAATATAATGTAGCTATACCTTTTACTGATGAAGAAAAAAGTAATTATGTTGTTTTATCTAATATTATAGCAAAAAATCTAGGTAAATTTGGAAAAAATAAACCTTTAGAATTAGTCAGTAAAATATTGTCTGGAGATTCTAAAACAGGTAAAACAGGTAAAGAAATTGCTTATGCTTATGCTTATTACAATGGATGGAGAAAAGATTTAAATATAACTAAACCAGAAGAGTTATCTATACATGAACAATGGAGTCCTTTTAAAATAATAGGATATGCTAAAACTGTAATGGATAACGTTAGAGAACGAAAAGATTTAATTTATAAAGCAATAAATAAAATACATTATGCTAAAGAAGTAGTTTTAAAATTTGATACTTTAAAAACTATTTGTTTTAGTCAAAGTACTCAATTTGCAGATTATTTAGCTACAGTAATAAACCAGCATTACAATAGCAATAAAGAACAAATTGATAATAAAGTTTGTGTTGTTTACCATTCAAAACTTAATACAATTATTTATTTAGATGAAAAAGGTAAAGAAAAGAAAAAAGGTAAAACAGTTTTAAAAAGGGAAGCAATACAAGCTATAAAAAGTGGAAAAGCTAGAGTTATCTCTACTGCAAGTTCTTTAGATAGAGGATTTGACGTTAAAGATATTTCTTTAGCTATTACTACTAGTGGTACTCAAAATCCTACACAATACAGTCAGCGTAGAGGTAGAGCGATAAGAGTAGAAGAAAATAAGGATATAGTTTTAATCGTAAACTTATATTTACAAGGAACAATAGAAGAATCATGGCTTAGAAAAAGACAAGCAAAAAGTAACAATGTGATATATTGGGTAAATAAAGTGCAAGATATAAATTATACACCTAAAAGAAATGATACGTTTAATTTAGAAGAGATTTAAAATATGTTTTTAGAAGTTGATAGGTATGTTGATTTTATAATTAAAAATAAACTTACTCAACCACAATTTTTACTTATGTATCTTATTCATAGAAAGAGATACTCTAGTATAACAAAATATAAAGAAGCTTTTCCTACTGATGATGGTTCAATGATAGGTAAAAATGCGTTACAAGATTTAATTAATAACGGATTTTTAATAAAAGTAAATGAAGAAAATAAAGCAAATAGTTTTTGTTTAACAAATAAATTTACATCTTTATTTTTTAAAGATAAATTTGAAGCTATTGAAGCTTTAATTGAAGTCTATCCTGGATTTATAGAAATTAAAGGAACTCCAAGTCCTTTAATTACTACAGATAAATATAAATTAGCAAGTTTATATGCTGAACATATTGATTATTCTGTAGATGAGCATTTATTAATATTAGAAGATACTAAATTTGGTAGAGAAAAAGGGTTAATTAGATGTAATATTGAAAAATATATAACATCTAATATGTGGCAAAAAATTAGAGAAATAAGATTATATCAAGCAACAATTCAAAAAGTAGATAAAATAGAAGAATTTTAGTATGAAGCAACAAGAAAAAACGCTACCTATTAAAAGTATGCGTGAAGCTATTCAAGAAGCTAAAGATTTAATTAATTTAGAACGTAGTGGTAAAATTACAGGCTTATATACTCGTTGGAGTAAAGTTAATAAAGCTTTAATGAAGTATTTAAGATTTAGAAGTGTTACTTGTATTGCAGGTATGTCTGGAAGTGGTAAATCTGCTATTTTAAATATGATAGAAGATGATTTTACTAATCCTGAATTAAATCCTAGTTTTGTAGGTAAAATTACATTATTAGCCTTTAAATATGAAATGGATGCTTCTGATGAAATTTTAAGAAATCTTAGTGGTAAAGTTAAAAAAAGTTATTCATATTTACTTTCTTCTGAAGCTATTGGAGAAGGAGAAGAATATAATAAAATTACAGATGAAGAAGCTGCTTGTTATGAAAGAGAATTAGACAAATTAGAAAATAGACCTATTAAATATATTGAAAATGCTGGAAATTTAGAACAATTATGGAATACTTGTGTAAAAGAATATCAAGAAAATCCTAATAAACGACTTATAGTTACTATTGACCATACTTTATTATCTCAAAAATTGTCTGAAAAAGATGATTTAGAACTTGCTGCAAATACAGCTCAAGTTGCAATTAGACTTAGAAAATATTTAAATGCTATTGTTATATTTGTTAATCAATTAAATGGAGAAATTGAGAAGCCTATAAGAAGGGAAAACCCCTCTATGCACTATCCCGTTAAAACGGATATTCATTGCGGTAATCAAATTTTTTGGGCTTGTGATAATGTTTTTATATTTCATAGACCCGAAATACTACATATACTTAAATATGGCAATGTAGAACCTTTAAATACAAAAAATTTAATTCATGGTGCTTTAATAAAGAGTAGGAAAAATAAGATAGGTAATTTATTTTTTGAGCAAAGATTTAATGAAGGTAATATGATACAAATTAGTAAAGAATCAAAAATTTACAAAAGTGAAAGTTTTAGTTTTGGTATAACTTTAAAAAAAGATTAAAATTTAACTAAAAAAATTACTTTTAAATTTGTTTTTATTAAAAAAGTGTATTACATTTGTATCGTATTTGGAACGGCAATAAATCAAAGTAGATTTATAACAAATACTTAAAAAACAAAAGAAATGGAAGGAAACCAAACAGAAGCAGTTGCAATATCTAAAACGTATAGTTTTGAAGGTTTATTAGACTTTGGTAATAAAATTATTAAAAGTGGATTAACACCTTTAAAAAAAGCAGAAGATGTTGTAGCTGCTATTCTATTAGGAAGAGAGTTAGGATTAACTGAAATGGTAAGTGTAAATAATCTTTATTCTGTAAACGGTAAAGCTAGTGCAAGTATTCATGTTATTAACGCTTTATTACAAAAAGCTGGTATTGTAATAGAAGTAATAAATAATTATGAACCTTGTGTTAGAACTGTTATGAAAGGTGCTGATGGCAAACCTGAATTGGATGAACAAAATAATCCAATTATTCTTAGAGAGGTTTTTGCAAGCGAAGTACCTTTAGAACATGAAATTAAGGGTAAAAAGATTGTAAATTACAAAACTATTGTTAAACTTACAAGGCAAGTAAAACAACCAAATAACACATATAAAGATATGACTGTTATTTCTAGTTTTTCTTATCAAGATGCTGTTATGGCGGGTTTACATACTAAAGATAATTGGAAAAATTATCCTAAAGTAATGACCTTAAATAGAGCTTTAGCCTTTGGAGGAAGATTAATTGGAGCTGATATTTTATTAGGACTATACGAAACAAGTGAGTTAGCTGACGCTCATAATGTTAATTATAGTGTTAATAATGATGGAAAAGTAACAATTATAAATCCTGTAGTAAGTCCTAACGCAAATACAGAATTTATAGAAGAAGTTGATGAAGTATCTTCTTCTGTAGATAATAGTCAAAATACTTCAAAAAATTAAAAACAATTTAAAAAAGAAAAATTATGTTTCAAGTAGTAGAACAATTATCGAATGTAAGACCACCTAAAAGTGAAAATCCTGAATTAACAACAACTCCAAACAAAGGTAATATGAGATTAAACTCTGTTGCTGCTGCTAAAATCGGAGTAACTAATGATAGTTATGTTGCAATTTTAAAAGCTAGAGATGAAAATGGAGAAGGTTTATTCATTTTTAAAGGAAATGAAGGTTCAGAAGATAAACCTCAAATAGGTTCTCGTTTGGCTTCATCTACAGGTCATAATGGAGGTAGCTTATTGTTTAGTTCTGAAAACTCTTATCGCAATTTAGGAGGTAATTCACAAGTAAACAAAGTATATGAAATTGGAGATAGTATCGAGCATGATGGAGTTACTTATTTCCGTTTAAACTTTGTAAGAGAAGAAGCTAAATTAGCTCGTAAATCGAAAAATAGCTAATATTTAAATAAATCTAAAAAAGATAGCCTACATTTTGTAGGCTATCTTTATTTTATTAACTTAAAACCCTAAAAAAATGAGTGGATTTGGAATCACACAAGAAACAAAAAGTGAAAATAGAGTACCTTTTCTAGCAGGTATTAATAAAGGTATGTTAGTATCTGTAGAAAAAAAATTAAAAGGTAAAGAAAATGCTTATACAGTATTAGCTTTTACTTTTAAAGATGTAGAAAATATTAGAACTTTTGAACACGTTGAATGGACATTAAACATAGATGATGAAAAATTTGATGTAAAAATGAATGGTATGAATAGTCGTATCAAACATTTATACGAAATTTATAAACCTTTTCCATCTGAAGGAATAGGAACTAAAGCTAAAAATTTTGATGAATTTTTTGATGCTGTTGTAACTGCTTTTAATACACATGATGATGGAGGTAAAATCTTTACTTACAAAAAAGAGAATAAAGAGTTATTTAAAGTAATTTGGTTAAAAACTGTTTATAATAAAAAAGGAGAAATAAACTTTCCTTTATCTCCTAATTTTGTAGAATTAGTTAAAGAAAACAATCAAAATCAATCTAAAGTTTTAGTTATAGATAAACGTTATGATAAAACAGAACAACCTAATGTTGAAAGACAAGGAGGTGCTATGATGCCTAACGGTTTACCTCCGTCTAATGATGGATTTGAATTTTAATAAAAAGGGGTTAATACCCCTTTTTTAATACTTAAATATGGATTACGGTATATTACCAACTTTAAATAAAGATTATATACTATCTAAAATAACACCTGAACAAATATTTGAATATTATCTTCAAATAAAAGTACAAACAAACATTTTATATAAAGCTCCTCCAGTTATAAGAGTAGGAGATAATAATCCTACTTGTTCTTTTTATTATTCTTATAACGGCAAATTAAGATTTCAAGATTTTGCAGGATATTTTCATGGAGATTGTTTTGACGTAGTTGGTTATATATTAAAGATTAATTCTAATGATAAAAAAGGATTTTCTGTTATTTTAGACCAAATAGCAAGAGATTTTAGACTTCATAAATATAGTAATAAATATTTAATCTCTACAGGAAATACAATTGATGTTAGAGAAGTTGCTAAAGTTAAGGTTAAGCCTTTAATTGAATTTCAATCTCGTTCTTGGAATAGAGATGACGCTACTTTTTGGTTAGCTGGAAACATATCTTCAAAACTACTTCAATATGGAAGAGTTTTTCCTTGTCAATATGTATGGTTAAATAACAATTTAATATATAATTTTAATCCAAAAGACCCGGCATACGCTTATTATTTTGCTCAAAATGAAATTAAAATATATTTTCCTAAAAGAGAAGAATATAGATTTTTAGGTAATACTTCTTATATTCAAGGTTTAGATATTTTAAAACCAGACGAAATAGGAGTTATTACTAAATCTTATAAAGACGTTTTAAGTTTAAAAAGTTTTGGAATACAAGCTATTGCACCAAGTTCTGAAACAAATTTAATAAAAAAAGAAGATTGGTTAAAAATTAAAAATTATTGCAATCATTGGTTTAGTCTTTTAGATTATGACAGAACAGGTATTAAAATGGCAATAAAACTAAAAAACCTATATAATGTTAATCCTTTATTTTTTTATAATTATAAACCTATTAATAAAGGATATAAATTTACTGGTAGTAGTTTAATAAAAGAATTTGAAGCTTTTACAAATGTTAAAGATTTTTATGATTATGTTAAGTTTTTTGGAAAAGATAACACTTTACAATTAATAGATAAAGTAAAAAATAAATATGAAGATTTGTTTAATGATTTTAATTTAAATATGTATAATAATTTATATTGGTTACAAAAAGACAACCCTAATAAAAATAAAAAAGATGAAATTCTGTTTTAACGAAGTAGAAAAAAATTGTCTTGTATTAAAAGAAGATGTAAATAGTTATTATTTACTAAAATCTAATAAAGAAGAAATAGAAGAACTTACTGATTTTTTAATTACTAAAAATTATAATTTAGAAAAATACCCTCATATAAAAGAAATTTATATGTGCGGACACATAAAAGAAGTAACGAATAAACATTGTTTGCCTTTTATACCAATAGTAAGAGAAGTAAAAGACATTAACGATAATAGTAAATACCCTAAAAAAATTAAAGAATATAAATGTTATTTTAAAACTACTCAAAATTTTAATAATGTTATTATTCATGAAGACGCTTTAAGCTCTTTTAAAGGAGCTTGTAAATTAATTAATACAGAGTATTTTATCATTATTAGAATAAATAAATATGGAGAAATTAAATATAATAATTGAAATACCTGAATTTGTTAGAAGAATAAAATTATCTGAAAAACAAAGAGCTAAATATTTTGAATGGAATGGTAAATGTATTAAAGGAAAAGGTAAAAATCTACCTATTTCTTTTTATAAAAATAAATATATTATACCTTTAAATACAACCATAGAAGATTTAAAAGAACATTTTATTATAGGTATTTTTAAAAATGGTAAAATTATAGCTACTACTAGAGAAAATAGTATGTTACCTAATTTTGAAAAATTAATATCTAATAAAGAATTAAGTTATAAATTGTGTACAATTAATAGAAATAAAGTAGAGCCTATTTTATGCAACCCAAAAACTGTAAATACCCCAAAATGGTATTTAATTAAAGGGCAAGACATTTATTCGGGAGTTATAAATGAACATCAAAGAGGCTTTGTAATGGATAGTATAAAACGTTGTTATTTACCTTTTGTTAAAGATATTGAACCTATTAAAAATTACCCTGTAAAAATAGATTGTAAGCTTTATGATACTATTAAAAATTATTATGATAAATCTAAAAATGAAGGTCAAAGATGGGATGTAGATAATTATATGTATCCTTATCTTAAAGCATTTCCTGATTTATTAGTATCTTTAGGTAAACTTAAAGATGATGATAGACTTCATTTACCTTCTACAATTAAAACAGAATTTATACCTATTAAAAATCACCATAATAGAAAATTAGTTTTTACTATTACTGAAGATGATAGAGAAGAGATTAAAGATATTAAAAACTTTTTTAGTGTAAAAAATAAAGAAACTTATGAAAGTGAGGATTTAGATTTAATTAAAGATACTCCTTTTGAATAGTAACAAACTTTAATAAAAAGTAAAATTGCCGTTTGTTACATAAAAATAATAATATGAAATATTTTATAGATACAGAGTTTTTAGAAGGAACTCAAAAAAGAAGAATAGGCAATATAGAATTACCTAAATATTTTAATACAAAAAATACTATTGATTTAATTAGTATTGGTATAGTTGTAGAAGACCGTACAGAATATTATGCTATTTCTAAAGATTTTAATCTTAAAGAAGCTTGGAATAGATGGGAACAAAGAACTGGAGAAGGCGATAGAAATAATATTAACCCAAGATTATACTGGATTCGTGAAAATGTTTTAAAAAATATTTATGAAGAATTATATACTTTTGAAGTAAATTTAATAGTTCAAACTTGTGAGATAAATTTAAAATATGGTTTAAATGAGTATTATAAAACTCCTAAATATTTAAATAAATTTAGTTATAAATCATTAAAATATTTAATTAATAAATATGGTAAAACTAACAAACAAATAGCAGAAGATATTAAAGTATTTATAGACCTTAAAGAAGCTGCTCCTATTAGACATTATAAACCTGAATTTTATGGTTATTATTCTGATTATGATTGGGTAGCTTTTTGTTGGCTATTTGGTAAAATGATAGATTTACCAAAAGGTTTTCCTATGTATTGTATTGATTTAAAACAAATATTAGATGAAAAACAAAACAGTAAACCTAATATACAAAGAGTAAGTTGGAATAATCAAGGTGATAAAACAATTGAAGAATGTTTTCTAATTAAAAATGACCCTAATTACCCAAAACAAACAAATGAACATAATGCTTTATCTGATGCTAGATGGAATTTTGAATTATATAAATTTTTAAATACTTTATAATGAAACAATTTGATACACTTTATGCTAGAAATAGCAATAATACTATAAACGCTTGGAGTATAAGCGTAGAACCTTTAGAAAATATGAAAGCTTTAATACATATTGTAGAAGGACAATTAGAAGGAAAAGAAACTAATACAACAAGAGCAGTAAATAAAGGTAAAAACATTGGTAAAATGAACGAAACTACAGCTTATGAACAAGCTTGTAAAGAAGCTCAAAGTAGATGGGAGAAAAAAAAGAAACAGGGATATAAAAGTTTAAAAGATTTAAATATAGATGTAGAAAATTATAAAGAAGAAAAACCTGGAGATATTTTGACTATAAATAACGCTATAGAAGTATCTTTACCTTTAAATCGTACTGACGCGAATAACCTTTCTAAACCTATGAAGGCTCAACCTTATTTTAAAGATGATGGAAGTGTTAGAATTAAATTTCCTTGTTATGGACAATCTAAACTTAATGGTTTTAGAGTAATGGCTAGATGGGAAAAAGTTAAAGAAAATGTTGGTACATTATTAGAAACTGAAGTTGAAAAAGTTGTATTTAGAAGTAAAGAAGGTTTAAGATATGATATTTTAGAACATATTGAAAAAGAATTTACTAAAGAAATGTTTTCTACAATAAATATTAAAGGCGAGCAAATAGAAATAGTTTTTGATGGAGAAATGTATATTCCTAATGAAATTTTAAGTGAAATTAGTAGTGCTGTTAGAAAACGTAATAATAAAACTGAAAAACTTAAATTTTATATTTTTGATATTGCAATTTCTGAAGTTAATCAAAAAAATAGGTTACAATTTTTAGATGAATTTAGAACTTTATTAATTAATAATAGTTGTAAAAATATTCTTACAGTAAATAGTATAAAAATAAACTCTAATGAAGAAGCTCAAGAATTTACTGATACTTGTATAAAACAAGGTTATGAAGGAGCTATTTTTAGAGATATTAACGCTGAATATCAATTTGGTAAAAGACCTCAAACAATGGTAAAACTTAAACGTTTTCAAGATAAAGAATTTAAAATAGTTGATGTAGTTGGAGGTGATAATAGTCCTGAACTTGGAGTTTTTATTTGTGTTCAAGAACAAGGATTAAAATTTAAAGTAACTCCTGAAGGAAGTCAAGATATTAAAAAAGAATATTTATCTAATAAAACAAAATATATTGGTAAAAAATTAACTGTTAGATTTTTTGAAAGAACTAAAGATAATTTACCATTTCATGCAGTAGGTACTACAGTTAGAGATTATGAATAATTTAAATAATAATAAATGAGCAATTTAAATAATAAACATATTTGGGAAGGTTGGACAGTTCAATCTTTTATAAATGAATTAGAAGAATTTTTTAAATTTGAAAATAAAGAACAATTTAAAACAAAAGAAGATATAAAAAAATGGTGTATAAATAATCAACCTTATTATAAAAAACACATTCCAGAAGTTGTAAAACATTTTTGTAATAAATTAAATATTAAATAATATGATAATAGGAATTAGTGGTAAAATAGGAAGTGGTAAAGATACTGTCGGTAAAATAATACAGTATTTAATTAATAGTGATTTAATAAAAGAAATGTCTTTTAAAGATTTTAATAAAAGTTATTCACAAAATTTTCTTTATGAACATGATTGGCAAATTAAAAAGTTTGCTAGTAAACTTAAACAAATAGTGTCTATTCTTACAGGAATACCTATAGAAGATTTAGAAAAACAAGAAATTAAAAATAAAGTATTAGGAGAAGAATGGGAAAGATGGTATAATTATCATTATAAATTAAAAACTAATAATAATCCAAAAGGTAGATTAGATAATTATTGTGCTACTCAAATTGAAGTCGAAAAACAACATAATTTAATTAGTAATAGTATTTCAGAACATTCTTTTACTGTTGAAAAATTAACTGTAAGAAAACTTCTTCAAGAAATAGGTACTGATGCTATGCGTGATGTAATTCATCCTAATATTTGGATTAATGCTTTATTTAGTGATTATAAACCAATTGGAGATTATCCTATAATAAAAGAGGATAAGTATATTAAAGATGAATATATATATCCTAACTGGATTATTACAGACGTTAGGTTTCCCAATGAATTAGAAGCTATTAAAGATAAAAAAGGTATTAGTATTAGGTTAGAACGTGAACAGGAATTTTCTATGTTTAATGAAGAAGCTATATCAAAACATTCACATCCTTCTGAAACAGCTTTAGATAATGCAGAATTTGATTATGTAATTGATAATAATGGTACTATTGAAGAATTAATTGAAAAAGTAAAAGAAATATTAATTAAAGAAAAAATAATATAATGGAAAAAACAACAATAACAATTGACGGTAAAGAGTATATTTTAAAAAGTTCTGTTGAAAAAGAACAAAAAATTAAAAGTTTACCAATAGTAGAAGGTACTCCTTATAAAATTGGAGGTAAATATCTTATTAGAACAATTACTATGATTTATACTGGAGAATTAGTAAATTTATATAATAAAGAATTAATATTAAAAACTTGTGCTTGGATACCAGATACCGGTAGATGGAAAGAAGCTGTAGAAAAAGGTACTTTTAACGAAGTAGAACCTTATCCTATTGATAGTGAAGTAATTATTAATAGAGATGTTATTTTAGACGTATGCTTGTTAAATTATGAATTACCTAAAAATCAAAAATAATGAATGGAGCTATAATTAGAGAAGCTTGGTCAAGGTCAAGGTCAGGGTCAGGGTCAGGGTCAAGGTCAAGGTCAGGGTCAGGGTCAGGGTCATGGTCATGGTCAAGGTCAAGGTCAGGGTCAGGGTCATGGTCATGGTCATGGTCATGGTCAGGGTCATGGTCATGGTCAAGGTCAAGGTCAGGGTCAGCGTCAAGCTAATATTTAATATTATGATACGAAATACTATTAGA
>RXKF01000051.1:921-27936 GCA_003963235.1 Rickettsiales bacterium | reverse complement strand
TTCTAATCGTAGTACTGATTTTATTAGTCCTTCTTTTGGTTATGGTTGTTTGTATAATTGTTTATACTGTTATATGAAAAGACATAAAAAAGAAGGACTTTCTATTGCTGTTAATACTTCTACAATACTTCAATCTATTAACGAACATTGTACTTGGTTAGAATATCCTAAAATTCCTAATCAAACTTCTGATTTATATTATACTTATGATATAAGTTGTAATGAAGATTTTAGTTTACATTTAAAATATCATAATTGGAAAGAAATATTTAATTTCTTTAAAAATGACGATAGAATAATGGCTAGTTTTGCTACTAAATATGTAAATAAAAATTTATTACAATATAATCCTAATAAAAAAATAAGAGTTAGATTAAGTTTAATGCCTGAATTTTTAAGACAAATATTAGAACCTAATACAAGTAATATAGGTAATAGATTAAATTTTGTAAATGAATTAATAGAAATGGATTATGATGTACATTTAAATTTTAGCCCTGTAATTATACATGACAAATGGTTAGATAACTATAAATTTTTGTTTGAGGTTGTTGATAGACAAGTACATAACAAAAACAAAGATAAAGTTAAATGTGAAGTTATATTTTTAACTCATAATACTAAAAAACATATTGTTAATTTAACTATAAATTCTAATGCAGAGCGTTATTTATGGAATCCTTCAATACAAGAAAATAAAATTAGTCAATACGGAGGAACAAATTTAAGATATAAAGCCTATCTTAAAAAAGAATTTATTAATCAATTTAAAGAACTACATAATAGTATTATAGGCTGGAATACTATTAGGTATATATTTTAGTTATGAAAGAAAAAAGAAATAAAAACAAAATAGTAATAACAAGTTTAGTTATCTTAGCTTTAAGTTTAATAGGATTTAATACAATTTATAATCATTTTGATAAAAGAGAACTATTAGTTAAAATAAATAAATTGTGTATTGAAAATCAACAATTAAAACTACAATTATTTAAATGCAATAATACACAAATGCAAGCTAAAGAAATCATTAAAGGCAAAGAAGATAAAACATTAATTTATTGGTAATATGGAAATCAAAATACAACAACAATTAGAAACTAATAATTTAATTGGAGATTTAGATACTAAAACTGCTTCTATAGATAAGTCTTCTATGCCATTTGTTTTTGATATGTTATCTAAGTCTTTATATTCTAACCCTATAGGTGCAATTTGTAGAGAAATTACTTCTAATTGTTTTGACAGTCATAAAGAAGCTGGAGTTACAGATTATGTTAAAATAATTCATGGTAGAGATGAAGAAGGTTATTTTATAATATTTAAAGATGTAGGAGTAGGATTAAGTCCAGAGCGTATTAGTAATATATATATGAATTATTTTAGTTCTACAAAAAGAGATACTAATGATTTAATAGGAGGCTTTGGATTAGGTAGTAAAACTCCTTTAGCCTATCAAGATTATTTTTACATTAACACTGTTTTTAATAATAAAAAATATAATTATATATTTAGTAAAGGTGAAACTTTGCCAACTTTAGATTTATTAGAAACTTTAGATACTTCTGAAAGAAATGGAACAGAAATAAAAATTATTATAAAAAATATAGGGGACGTTAATTTATTTAGACAAGAACTAATTAAACAGTGTAATTATTTTGATGATGTAATTTTTGAAAATTGGGGTATAAATAATGATTATAAAATTTATGATTTAAATACTTTTAAAATAAGAAATTTTGATTCATATTCTAATGAAATTCATGTATTATTAGGTAAAGTTGCATATCCAGTAAATTGGGAGCTTATATCAGAATATACTGAAGATATATTAAGTATTGAAATCCCTATAGCTGTTAAATTTGAAATTGGAGAATTTCAAGTAACTCCTAATAGAGAAACTATTAGATATACAGAAGAAACTAAAAAATTAATTGGAGAAAGAATAAAAACCGCTTATGATGAATTTATTTCTATTTATGAATCTCAAACTAAACCTTATGATAATGTTTATGATTACTTATTAAACATAAAAGCAAAAAAATATATTAAATTTTTAGAAGATGAAATACCTGTTCCACAAGAAATTAGTAAAACTAGAAAATCTTTATGTACAGTATTTAATGATATAAATCATTTATACTATCTTAAAGAAAGATTATTAAATAAGTTATATAAAAATAGTTTTAATAATTCACGTGGAAAAGAATCTAAATATAAAAGTGATAATTTAAACATAAATACATTAATTTATAAATATTTTACTACTAATCCTTATAATAATGAAAGTAAATGTTGGAAATATGAAAATGCTGAAGTTTATACTAGATTAAGATTTGCTCCTTCAACAGATTATGGAAAAATAAATGATAGTTTATTTTTTAGAAGTTTAAGTAATAAAAAAAGAAATTTATCAGATGATTATTTTTATACAAATAGTGATATTTATTTTAATTTAGGTATAGGTATTAAATTATATAAAACTTTAAAAATTATTAGAAGTCAATTAGAAGAAAAATTTAAAAAATATGATGATTTAACTTTTGAAGAATTACAACAATTTAAAAAATATAAAAAAGATAATGATGCTGCTTATCAAAGAAAAATAAATAATAAATTTATTATTAAATATATATCTAACGGAAATGCTCAAGAAATTAATGAAAAAAGTTTAGATAAAAAAACAAGTATTATTGTTTATGGATTTAGAGATGATAAAAATAAATTAGAAATTGCTTATCAATATTTTTGTTCTTTTCCTACTTTATTAAAAGAAAAAGGAAGATTAGATTATAAAAAAATAAATATTATTACTATAAGTAAACAATCAGAAAAACATTTTTTAAATAAAAAAAATATGACCCACGTTGACAACATTTATGGAGATAATAAACTTTTTAGAAAGTTTGCTTCTATGTTAAAAATAAAACAAATATTAGCTGATAATAGTAAACATTTAAGTGAAGACTTAATAAAATCTTATAGTAAATTATCTACAGAATTAAGTAATAATCTTAAAACTTTAAAAGAGTATCATGATAAATATAAATTAGCAAATGATTGCTACTATTTTGATGTTTTAGATAATAATATAAGAAATACTTTATTAAAAACAGCAGAAGAAAAAAATCTCTTTGACCCTTTAATTACTCCTACAATTGAATTAGTAGAAAATTGGTTTAAAGGTGTAGAAATGATTAAATATACAGATATAAATGATGAAAGTTTACCTTATTTATTAAAATATCTTAAACAAAATAATAAAAAATTAAATTTAGAATATTATCAAAAATATATTGATATTATTGAAGCTCCTAAAAATAAAACAAAACAATTAACTCTTACTTTTGTAGAAGAGTATAACGAAACAAAATTTCAAATAATAACTAAAAACGTAGCGTAAAATGGAACAAATTAAAGTAAAACAAATCGGTAAAAATTTAATTACAAGTATTAATGGTATTAAATACACTAAAGTTACTAAAGATGCAACAGAAGTTAAGTCTATAAAAACTAAAATAGAATTATATAATAAAAGACCTGATGCTCAAAAATTAGAAAAACTTTTAGATATTTTTGACAAAACTCGTAAAGAGAAAGAAAATAAAATAATTATAAAAAAAGGCATTTCTAAAGCTATTAAAAAAACTAAAAAAGCTGCTAAAAAAGTAAGTAAAAAATCATCTAGTAAAAATAATATTCAAGAAACTGAAAGTTTAAGTTTAATAGAACAATTAAAAAATAAATTAAATAATAATCAAGTATCTGAAAAAGAGAAACAAGAAATTAGAGATTTATTAAAAGAGCAAAAAGAAGAGCAAAAAAAAGAAATAGCAGCTGTAGTATCTAGCATACCTAGAAAAGGAGAATATTAATATGAATATAAACGAGTTAGAGGAAGCTATTAAAAAGTTTCCTCTTTCTTTACTAGCAATAAAAGATAAAGAAACTTTAGAAATTATTGATAGTTATTTACCTTTTTCTGTTGGTATTGAAATAGAATGTGATAATAAAGAAAGTTTTAATGAGCAAATTTTTAAAAATATACTTAATATTATTGAAGTTAATTGTTCTCCTAATGAAAAAAGATTTAGAATACCTAATGGTTTAAAAGGTATGGTTTGTTTATTTGAAATAACAAAACTTTTAAAAAAACAATGTTTATTAAATCCTTTATCTGGTATTCATTATCATATAGATATGACTGATGTTTTTGATTTTATAGATAAAACAATTATTGAAAATAATAAAAATTATATTTTAGAAGAATTAGATACTTGGGAATATAAAGGTACTTATAATAAAAGAGATGTAAAATTAGATATAAGATGTTGGGTAAGATTTGATAGTTATAAAAAAACTTGTGAATTTAGAATTGGAGAAATGACTTTTGATTATGAACTTATTTTTAAAAGAATTTTACATTGTACAGATATAATAAAAAAATTTAGAAAGTTAATAAAATGTAATGAATATGATTTAAAATTAATGAAATTAGAAAAAGAATTAAATGATATTAAAATTAAAGAAACTGAAATTCAGCCTTTAATTATACCGAATAGGATAATTAATTTAAAAAATTATGGAGGATAACAAAAATATAATAAATTATGGAGGATAACAAAAATATAATAAATTATGGAGGATAACAAAAATATAATAAATTATGGAGGATAACAAAAATATAATAAAAAACTTAGTAAATGTATCAACTCCTTTTAAAGTTGATGATTTTATAGAAGCTGCTAAAAATGCTATTAAAGAAGGTACTAGTGACCCTCTTGCTGTATATACAGTTTTAAAAAGAATGAATAAAATAGCTGAAGAGGTTTTTAAAGATAAAGATATAACTAAAATTGTATTAGATGAAGCAGATAAATATTTACCAGGTAATAAAAAATCTTTTGATTTATATTCTGCTACTATTTGTAAAATGCCAACTTATACTTGGTATGATTTTAGTGGTTGTAATGACCCTGAATTAGAAGCTTTATATAAAATTCAAAAAGAAGTTGCTTTGAGAATTAAATTAAAAGAAGATGAATTAAAAGAATTAATACCTAAACAAGAAAAAACTCAAATTGGTTTAGGTATAGTATCCGATACTAAAGAAGTAATGGCGGATTTAATTCCTATTTTTGGTTATCAAGAAGCTGATAATAAAGGAGAGTTAATTACTGTTAAAGCTCCTAAAAAAATACAAAATATAGGGTTAAAATTTATGAAGATTTAAAATATAAAAAATGATAAAAGCAGAAATAATAGCAGATAGTAAAAATGAATTTGGTAATAGAATTACAACAATGATTGTAACTATGCCAAGAATTATATTAGCAGAATTTAATACTCATAGAATGTTTAGCAGAAATTCTGCTAGTAGTAGAGCAATACCGTTTGAAAAAATGGTTAAATCAGTAGAAGAGAATCCTTTTATACCTATTGCTTGGCAAAAAAACCATAAAGGTATGCAAGGAAGTGAGTATGTTACTTGTAGAAAACATGAAAATGCAATATATGAATGGTTAAAAGCAAGAGATTATGCTGTTAAACAAGCAAGAATGATGAATAATGATGGTATAACAAAACAATTAATTAATAGACTTCTTGAACCTTTTATGTGGCATACAGTTATTATAACTGCTACAGAATGGGAGAATTTCTTTGCTTTAAGATGTCCTAGATATTCAACTGAAGCTAAAATAAATCATGGTATTATTTTTAGAAGTAAAAAAGATTATTGTAAACATTATAAAACTGATTTAAGTTTTATTGAAGAAAATGATAATATGTTTTTCTTTAGAAATAATAAAGGTCAAGCAGAAATTCACATGATGGAACTTGCTGAACAAATGTGGGATGCAATGAATGAAAGTGCTCCTAAAGAATTAAAAGCAGGTGAATGGCATATACCTTTTGGTGATAATATTGATTTAACACAATTAAGAAATAAAGGATGGGCTTCTGATGATGATGACTTAAAACTACAAATTGCTATTACTCGTTGTGCAAGAGTATCATATACCGTAGTTGGTGAAGAAAGTAAAGAACCTAATTATGAAAAGGATATTAAGTTACATGATAAATTAGAAAAAGATAGACATTGGAGCCCTTTTGAACATTGTGCTAAAGCTATGAGTGAAGAAGAATGGGTAAATTATATAAACGGAATACAAAATCATCGAACTACTGGAATCACTAATGATATTATGGGATGGTCAGGTAATTTTAGAGGTTTTATTCAATATCGTAAAATGTTTGATAATGAAAATATTAAATAAAATATTATATTATTGGAAAAAGTTTGATAACTTTTTAGATAAGTATATAGTAAAAAATGTTATTATTTATAATACTAATTACTATAGGTTATTATTTAGAAAAAGAGTATAATAAAGAAATTGTAAAAGATGCAATTAAAGAAATAAAAATTAATAATGAAAATATAAACAAATGAAAACATTTATAGATATAATTTTTTCTACAAGTTTACTTTTTATTATTCTTTGATGTATATTAATAAATTAGAAAATTATGGCTGAAAGTAAAATAAATGGTAAATTAGAAGTTAATATTAAAATTGATATAACTCTTAATTATCAAGAAGCTCAAGCTTTACTTCAAATAACAAGATATAATACTAATAGTTTTTTAGAAGGGTTTTATAATAAATTAGGTAAATCTTATTTAGAACCATATCAAGATGGTGTAAAAAGTTTATTTTCTACTTTAAGAGGGCAATTGCCTGATACTTTAAATAAAGCTAGAGAAATAAATATACAAATAGAAGAATTAAAAAGTAAATTTAATAAGTAATTATGGAAAAAATAGAAATATTTAAAAAAGATAGATTATTTATTGTAACTCAAAATAATAAAACTTCTGGAGAGTTAGGATATGACGAAATGTTAGGTTTAATTAGTAGCTTAACAATGCCTGAAAATAGACCTTGTTTACAATGGATGAAAACTAAAGAAGAAATAGAATTACAAAAAAAATTTTAACAAATGACAGAAAAATCAGAAAAAGAATTATATGAAATTTTTGAAAATTTCAATAAAAGTGAAAATAATAAATTAAGTAATGATGATATTATACATTTAGTAGATAATATTAAAATAGTAATAGCTCAAAATTCTTTTCAAAATAAAGTAGAAGAGTTTATGCAAACATTTAATCAAGAGATTAATAGTAATCCTATTTTAGTAGCAGATGATTTAGCTTTATTAAGGTTAGAATTATTATTAGAAGAGTTATATGAATTAGCAGAAAGTTGTAATAAAAATGTATTTTCATCTTTTACTGTTAAACTTGAAAACGTATATAAAAAAGCTTTTAATAGTTTTAATAAAGATAGAGAAGATAATAAAATAGCTAAATTAGATGCTTTAATAGATTTACAATATGTATTATCTGGAGCTGTAAGTACTTTTGGTTTTGGTAATGTTATTTATGAAGCTTTTGAAGAAATTCATAGTAGTAATATGAGTAAAGTTTGTAAATCAAAAGAAGAAGCACAACTTACTAAAGACAAATATGAAAAAGAAGGAATAGAAACTTATATTAGTGAAGTTGAGCCTTATACTTATCTTATTTTTAGAAGTAGTGATAATAAAGTATTAAAATCTATTAATTATAACCCTGCTCAATTAAATAAATTTATAAAATAATATGTTTGAAATAATAGAAGATAATAACGATAAAAAACCTTTACAAATAACTAAAAATACCAGCCAAAAAGTTTATTTTTGCAAAGATTTTAAAGGAGAATTATCTTCTTTTAATGGTATTGATAGTAAATTTTTATATATTCCAAAAATAAATGAACTTTCAAGTGAAACTAGTTTTCCTGATATAAAATTAAAATGTAACGATAATTGTAAAGATAAATGTAAATACCATCGAACTTAAAGACGTTCTTTAATTTTTTATATTAAAATAAAAAGGGAGTTGTATTAACAATTCCCTTTTAAAAAATTTAATCGGCTTTATTATTTAATAAAATTATATCTTTCATTTCTATCTCCCATATAAATATAACTTTGAATTTGTTTAGTTATTGGTAATAGTTCTAAAGTGTTAATAAATACTTTATCTTGTCCATGATAAATTCCAGATTTATAAACTCTTTCTTCACTATCTCTTAAAGGATATAAAATTAAATTTTTTCCTAATTTTGCAACATCACCTAAAGTACCTAAAACAGCTACAGGAGAAGTAACTAATCTTCCACCTTCGTTTAAAACGCCAAAATTATAAGTACTTAATTCTCCTATTAATCTATTAGATTGAGATAAAATATAAGTTAAAAACTTATTATCATCATCGTCATCATCTCCTTTTAATTTTACAGCTAAAAAGGCTAATGAAATAGCTTGAATTAAAAATGCAAATTCTATTGCTGTTTTCTTTATATTTGCTCGTTCTATTTCAGATAAACTATGCCATCTAATTTTACTATTAAATATTAAATCTTGAAAACCCAAAAGGATTGAATTAAAGGCATTTTCCGCAGCATTTTCTTTTCCTTCTTTATAATCTTTATAATTATTTATAAAAGGAGAAGATAAAAATTTAAATGTAGTTATATACATACCTTCTTCAAAATCTCTTACTTTTTCATTATAAAATCCTTTTCCAAATTTTGCACCAAATCTTCTATTCCATCCTGGACGCATCCATTTTCTAAATTGCATAGCTAATCTACCTATTGCATATCTTTGTAAAATAGCGGCATCTTCTGTATTATAAATACCATGTAATCTTTGATTTATACCTAAAACTCTTTCTTTAAATTGAAATAATTCATCTTCTTTTAATTCTATATTTTCTTTTAAAACCGCAAAACCGTTTTTTAATTCATAACTTTCTAATAAACTAGGATAAGTTTCAAACTCTTTTAATTTTTCTTCTTTTAGTTTATTATTTTTTTCTATAATTTCTAATTGTTTATTTTTTTCTTCTTGAGTTGCATTAGGATTATATATAACTTTTTCTTTATTGTCTTCAAAAAACTCATTAAAATTTAAGATTTTGCCTTTAATTATTCTATGTGAGTTACTCATTGCTAAAAGTGTTGCGTTCTGTACTTGATGCTCTCCTAAATGTTGCATTAAATAAGCAGCATTTTTAAAAGTTTTAGCTTTTTCTAATATAGATTTTAAAGTTCCATTTGTTTCTTGACCTAACTCTTCTTGACTAACTAAAATATCAAACTCTTTTAAAAAGGCATCTATATAATTATCTGAAGTTTTTTTATCTCTATTAGCAAAAAAACTTAAAGAATTTCTCATATAATCTTTTCTTGCTTTTCTATAGTCTGAATAATTATAATATACTCCTCCTGCACTTTCTATTCTAGCTTGAATATTACCCATTAATTTATTATTAATACCGCTAAAAGGGTTAAAACCTAAATTTCTAAAACTTGTTATTGTTTCTAACGGTTTTGTAATTTTACTTAAATGCCCTTCATCTAATTCAAAATCTTCATAAAAAACACCATCAAGCCATTGATTAAAATGATTTTCTAAATTACTACCTTTAGAATTTATTTCATATTCTACAAAATCATTAGTTGCTAAACTTTTTATTTTATCTCCAATAGTATTTCCTTTAGCATCTGTTACTTTAACTTTTATTTGTTTAAGTTGTTCTTTTGCTAAAAGCATTTCATTTTCTATACTTTTTTTGTATTTATGGGTTAATGCTACTCCAATAAATACTTTCATAGTGTTTTTTAAATCTAAATTTATATTTTCTTTGCGATATTTATCGTTTTCTTTTCTAATTTCTTCTGTTTCTTTTTTAACTTGTTCAATTTCATCTTGTGACATTTTAGAATTAAGTTCTTTGGTAGGATTTTTAGTAATAAGTTGTACATATTTTAAAGGTATAAATTTAACAATCTCTTCAGTTTCAGTAATATTTTTTAAAGGGTTTTTATTATTTACTTTAGAAGTATCTTTTTTAGCTTTTTTAACATCTTTAATCATTTGTGGAAAATACCCTCTATG
Organism: Rickettsiales bacterium; assembly: GCA_003963235.1. GTDB lineage: Bacteria > Pseudomonadota > Alphaproteobacteria > Rickettsiales > Rickettsiaceae > Megaera_A. The sequence goes on along the minus strand of RXKF01000051.1, from coordinate 17,923 downwards.
AATCGCACTTGATTGTAAATGATTTACTAAATAAAACATAAAATCTTTAATTTTTTGTAATTGTTCTTTTTCTTTATCCGTTAATGCTTTATATTCATCACTTAACCATTTCTGTTTAGGATTTGGATAACCTGTATAAGAATTTATACTAAATTCTTTATTTAAATACTCGTCTTTTATTTTAGAAATTTTCCATTTATTATTAGGAAGAATTTGAATACCTTTAGGATTTCTAGGTGAAATTTTAGTATATAATTTTATTGGAGTTTTTTCTCCTGTATATATATTTTCTTCATGTATTTCATTAAACCAAAAATCATATTCTTCTTGAGTTATTTCATTATTTTTTAATTGATTTAATTTGTTTTCAATAACTTTTTTATACTCTGATGTAGGTTCTATTTTAAAATATCTTTTAAAATCTTTTTGAAATTTAATCTTTTCTTTTAAAGGTATAGTTTTATTAAATTTCTTCTTTTCTTCTTGTCTTAATTTTTCTAATTTTAAGTATTCTTTATATATATTTTCTGGTACTTTCTCTAAAATAGGCTCTCCTTTTTCATTTTTATAATTAATAAAAAGTTGACTTATTTCATTTTCAATTTGTTCAATTTTTAATGATTTTGGTAAACTATTAAATAAATCTTTAAAATATTTATCAACTTCAGGTATAAATTGTTCTTTTGTATTTTCTTTAATAAATTTTTCTAAAGCTTCTACCCCTTTTTCTTCGGCTTTTGCTTTAGCTTTATTAAAGGCTTTATAATTAATGTCTTTAGTTTCATAAAATTTGGCTAAAGTTTTTGTATAGTTATATATACTTTTTGATATTTCTAAATCTTCTCCTTCTTTTTTTGTACCATTAAGATAAACAGAAGATTTTAATTCATTATATTCTTTTTCTAAAGAAGTTAATCTTTCTAAATCTTTTTCTGTTTTGTCTTCTTCTCTTTTTCTATTTATAAGTTCTTTTTCTAAATCTATAGCTTCTTTAATCTCTCTTGCTTTAGGATGTAAATTATTTAAAGCTTCATAATAAGAATCTTTAAACCTTTGTTGTGAATTTTCTTTCTTAAAAGTATAATAAATATTTAAAGCATCTTTATATTCATTTGTTAATTGTCTTTTTCCTTTATCATCTATGATATATTGTTTACCTAAATTTTTTAAATCTTTTAGATTTTCTAAAATCTTAAAAAGCTCTTCTTCATATTTTACATCGTATTCTTGTATAAATCTATCAGTAGGATTACCATTTTCATCTTTTAACGTTACTTTTTTTATAAAATTATCAAAATCTCCTATTTCTTCTACTAATTTATCCCATTCTAATAATTTAGATTTTACTTCTTTATCTTTATCATACATAGTTTTTTTATAAAATTTATATATAGTAGATAAAAATACATTATTACTATCTCCAATACTATCTAAATATAATTGAATTTTTGTTTCATCTACTTGTGAAGCTAAAAAATCCATTACTCCTTGAACAATTAAAGGGTTTGTAGAAAATCTTTTTAAATTATCTACAACTGATTTTTCTATATCTTCTAATATTCTATTTCTAACAATACCTACTTTTTCTTCTGCTTCTCTTAATTTTTTAATTACTTTATTTAATTCTTTATCTGCATTAGGAGAAGTTTGTATTTTATTTATTTTTTCAAATGTAGTTATAAAATTATTAGCATGACGTAAAAAGTTATTATGATTTTTTTGTCTTTTATTTAAATCTTCTTTAGATAATTTAAATAAATCTATATCATCATATCTTATAAATCTATTTTTTAATTCTTCTACAGTTTTTAAAATATAATCAACGTGTTCATTTAAAGCATTAGTATAATCATTTTCATTTATACTATCTATTTTAGATAGTAAATCTTCTAAGTTTTTAGCATAATCACTACCTTGAAACATATTAATACGAGTTAATAAAGCAATTCTTTCTTCTTTTAAAAATTCTCTAATAGAATTAATATAAGTTTTATCATTTAAAAACTTCTCTTTTTCTAATATTCTATCATCGTTTAATAATTGAAATAAAGTAATCCTTTCTCCTTTGTTATTTTCTATATAAACATCATCTATTAATATAGGGTCTTGATACGTTGTTCTTGGTGTATTTTCTCCATACCAATCATTAAATTCTTTAGAATTTAATTTATCAGTAATTTGAGCTATTTGTTTAGTATCAAATTTTTCTTGTAAAATTTGATAAAATCTAGTAGATTTATTTATGCAAGTTTTCATTATTAAAAAGTTCTATAATTACATTTTTCTATTATTTTTTCTATTTTATTTTCAGGAGTATTTTCTAAACTTAAAGTATCTGTAATTTTTTTAATATTTTCTTTATAAATTATAGTTTCTACATCTTGTAAATTTTTAGTTTCATTAATTACTTGATTATTAAAAATTTCATTAACATTCAATTCATTAATATTATCTTTACCTAATTTATTTACTTGATAGTAGAAAACTTTACCATTAAACTTATCTATAAAATCTTCTTTACCATTTTCATCTAAATTAACTTGTATATATTTTTTATATAAAACTTGCTCTTTAACTTTAGTATCTTTATTATATTGCTCAACTAAAACATAAGGGTTGTTTTTTATTTTATTAGGTATATTATAATCTTTAAAAGATAAAATACTAGATTTGATATTCCATATAGGACTATTATTTATAGTTAATTTTACTTGAATATCAGCTCCATTTTCGTCTTTTCCTTCTTTAGTTTTTATACGTCTTTTTCCATCTTTTTCTTCATAATCCCATTTAGTAGATACTTTAGGTACAAAAGTACTATTATTCCAATTATTTTTATAAAATAAATTTAAAATATTATAAGAATTATCAGAAAAATTTAAAACATCTTTTAAAGAATTTAAATAATCCCCATAATTTAAATCATATAAAACTTCATTTGGTATAGTTTTAGAAAAAGAATTTAAACCAAAATTTAAGCCTGTAGTGATATAAGAATATTTTATTAAATTTAAAGCTAATTCTTTTTCAAAACTATTACCACTATCATACATAGATGTAATACTATTAGCTAAATTATCGTCTGTTCTTTCATCTTTATAGTTTTTAAATTCTATTTTATGATAGCCGTTATTTTTTATATCTTCTTCTTTTAGTAAAGGAGTTAAAAAATTAAGAATATGTTGAGGATTTTTTCTTAAAAATAATCTTTTTTTATTTTTTAAATAATTTACTTGTTCTGCAATAGATAAGTTTCTAAATTCTTGTATTTTTAAATCTTTTTCTTTATTTACATTAATTTTATCTATTCCTAATAATTGCTGTTTATTTATATTATTAAAATATTTAAAATCTTTTATTAAATTAAAAGTAAGAAATTTATTTAATGTTTTTATATCTTCTTCTTTTAAATTATCTTCTAAAACACGTCTTAAAGTATATAAAGGATTTTTATAATAAGCTTTTTGATTTATAAAAACATTATTTAAAATTTCTAATGATAATTTATTACAATTTTCAAAATAACTTTCTAAAGGTTTATATAAAGATTCTTGTTGCAAATTAAAATGTTTTGGATATAAAGATTGAATAGCAGGCTTACCATTAATTAAAACTACATTATTATCTTTTAATTTATTAATTAATCTTATAAGTTCACTACTAGTTGTTAAAGTTGGTCCAGCTCCTAAAGCATCTGTTTTAGAAGCTCTCATAATATCATTTAACTTTTCTGATGATTTTTTAAACTTATTAAAATATTCTAAAATTTGTAATTGACTTATATAATAATTTATAGTTTCATCTAAATTTCTATTTTTGTTTACATTTAAATTTAAATTATTTAATAAATCATCTATACTAAATATAAGTAAAGTATCAGGGTCATATCCTAATATATTTTTAGTATCTTCTCTTTTAAAAAACATTAAATATTTAGTATCGTAACTTCTTACAATTTTATCTTTTTCTCTTTTTTTAATAATTTTAGTTATTTCTTTTGTAGGAGTTATTTTATTATTTTTTAATAACAATTCAGCTAGACTTGTTTGTAAATATCTTTTTACTACTTCTATTTCTTTACCGTTCTCTTCATTTAATAATGATTTATTAGAAAAATAATAATCGTTTAATATTTTAATAACAGGTTGTCTAATAAACATACCTGCCATCCTAGTATCTATTCCAGATAATAACATAGTATGAAATAAACCATAAGTATAAGTAGTAGCATTAAAAGCATCAAAAGTAGGGTCTTTTACAATATCTACAGCTGCTCCAATACCTTGTGAAGCGTGTTCTAATATTAATTGCCCATTAATGTTTAGAAATTTGCTGTCATTTGCATATCCTAATTTATTAAACCTTATAATTGCAAAATTATTTTCTATTTTAATATCTTCTCCATATCTTTTTAATAAAGTTTTTTTATCATATATATCTATATATTCTGTAATAACTTTACCGTTTTTATCAAGTATTTGTTTTTTAATTTCTTTATCTCCTACTTTAAATTTAAAAGTAAATCCTTCTTTTAAATACATTTTTGTTTCTTGAGCTATAGCTCCAAAAGCGTTTAAGTTTGCGCTTATACTTTTTAAAGCTCTACCAGAAATATTACGATTTCTAAACAATCTTTGAACCTCTTCTGTTAAAGGGTTAATATTATCATCATTAATATTAAAAATATCTTCTATTTCTTTTTTTAAAAATACAAAACTTTCAAATTCAGCAGGAGTTATAATTTCTTTAAAATGTATTGGATTTTTTAAAATAGTTTTATAAATATCTACTATTGTATTATTTCTAGCTATTTTACTATTATTTATTTTTAATTTTCTTGTATTTTCATTAATTTCAGAAACTTCATTTAATTTTTCATTAATAAATTTTATTTCTTTTTTTATTAAATTAGATTCAAAATTTAAATCTTCTTCTATATTTCTTTCATAAAGTTTATCAATTAAATTATTTAAAGTAGTATCTTCTATTAATTGTTTATAATCTTCCAATTGACTATATTTTTCTTTTCTTTTAGTTTTTAAAATTTCAAATTCTTCTTCGGAATTTATATTATTAGGAATAATAAAAGTATCATCTATTCTATAAAAAGATTTATACATTAAAAAAACTTTATCAACATCAAAATCACTACCCATTTGTGTAACTAAATCATCAGGAGTAATAATTAAACCTTTACTCTCTTCTGGTAAAAAGCCTACTACTTTTAATACTACCATACTATGTTTTGCTTGGGTAGGAATACGATATGCTATCATAGTTTTTAACTCGTCAGGTAAAGCATCTATATCTATAAGTTTACCTTCTTTATATAAATCTTTAGCCCACCCTCCTAATAAAATTTCTACAGTAGCTTCTCCTTTTTCATTAATTATAGTTTTTAAAGTATTATCATCTTGTTTTTCTTTGCTCCATTTAATCCCCTTTTTATAATTTTTTAAACTTATTCTTTTATCTAATCCTATTCTACTTGCTAATACAGCACTACCTCCAGGTAATTTTTGTTTTACAATTCTATTAGTAAAAATAGAAGTTAAAATAGCTTCCCATTTAGTACTTATATTATTACTCCATAAAGGAAGTTTAAATTTATTATCTTCTATTTCTATAGCAAATGCGTAATTTTCTGATAACCCTCTTTTTTTAACTTCTTCTAATAAAATTTTTTGAAGTTCTGTATCTTTTATTATATAACCTTCTTCAGTTATTTCTACTCCTAAATCTTTTATTAAATTATCTTTTTCTTTTTCTATATTTTGTACTAATAAATTAAAATAAGTTTCTTTTAATTCTTTTCCAGTATAAGATTTATTATATAAAGTATAAATATCATTATCAGATATATTAGCAATTATTAGTTTTGCTATTTGAGTTGCTAATAAATTTTCAGTATCTACTAAATGGTCTGGAACTGTTAATTGTAATTGCCAATTTTTATTATAATATTCTTTAGGTATTGCGTTATTTAATACTAATTCGTTAATAGTACCATCTTCATTAAAAATATTATAAATAATAGAAGCTCCTTCTTTATGTGCAGATTCAAAAAATACTTCATCTACTGCATTTTTATTCATATAATCTGAAAGTTTTTGTAAAGGAGTTCCTTCAACCAAATTAGGAATTAAAGGAAAAGTAGAATACTTAATTTGATTAGATTGAAAACGATTACTTAAAGGATTAAAATCTCTTCCATAATAAAAGCCTTTTATTGGAGGTAAATTTTTTATTTCATTAAAATTTAAATCTTTTCCTTCTCTTGCTTTATTTAAAGCAATTTTCATTAAATCATTAAAATTACCTAAACCTCTTTGAATAGCTTCATATCTATCTAAAGAAATATAACCTTGAGCATCTCCAGCATTAATTTTTAAATAACCTTTTATTATATTATATACTTCTTTTTCTAAATCAGTTTTAGGTTTACCCTTTAATAAATCTTCTTCGTTAAAGTTTTGTATTTCTTTTTCTGTAAAATTTTTTTCTTTTATAATTAAATTTTTTACTGAATTAATTTTAAAATTAAGGGAATTTGAAGATGTTATAAAATCTTTTATAGTAATAGCTTTAAAAGTTTTACCATCACTATAACTACCATTAGCATATTGAATTTTCATAGCTTCTATAGATAAAGAAAGACCTGGAGCAAATAATTGTTTAGCTCTTTTATTAGTTTCTATTTTACTTTTATATTCATTTATATTACCATTAAAAAAATTAAATAATTGACTATTGTTTATATAAGTATTTAAAACGTATTCAGCTATTAAAGCTTCATAACTACCATCACTTATATTATCATGTTTATTTAATAAATCTAATTTAAATTCTTTATATGCTAATAACCCTTTTTCTATTTGTTGATTAATAAATTTTTCAGTAAAATCTTTTACTTTTGTTTCTATATTAGGTAAATAATCTAAAATTAAGCCATTATAAGATTTTATACCTTCTATATCATTTAAAGTTATAGTTTTTTCGTTTTCTGAAATAGATAAATTATTAAATTTAAAAACACCTCCAGTAGGTTTTCCATCTTTTATTAAAGTTTTTTCTAAATTTATAGTACCATCTTCATTATAAATAGCTTCTTTACCATAATGATAATATTGTTGTAAAGAATTTACATTTAAATTTTCTTTTATTGTAATTTTACCATCTTTATCAATATCAAATAATAATGATTGTGCTGCTTTTATTTCTTCTATTTCTTGTAAAACAGTTCTATATATTGCTTTAAAAATAGGAGTTTCGTTTTTTACATTACGTTTAATTGTAAGTTTATCAAAAATTTGTTTACCATTTTGAATTTTATAGCTTTTATTAAAATCTTCTTTATTTAAAGATATTTTTAAAGCTTCAAACATAAACATACTTCCACTATCAGAAGGTATAATACTTGGATAAAATGCTGTATTATTATTTCTTTTACCTACTCCTTTATCATTTAATTTTAAATAACTTATTAAAGAAACAAATCTCCAATCTTTATCACTAAAATCTGTATAATCTTGACTATTTTTACTTAAAAGTTCTTTAGCTCCACCAAAATTATGAAAATTAAAATTGTTTAAAAAAGTTTCATTTAAAATATAAAAACCATTTCTATCAATTAAAGGCACTCTTTTACCATTTTTAACTTCGTATTTAATAATTCCAGGTTTATCTTTATCATCCCATAACCAATTATCATAAGCATTTTTAGGTACGTTTACTAATTCTTTTAAATACTTTTGAAAATAAGCATATTCTTCTTTTATATTATTATTATTTTTTTGATTAATTGCATTTTTTAAATTAGTAAAATAATTAGAAATAAAATTAGGATTTCTAACAGAATAAATCATATTCCCTTTTATATCTAAAGTTGTATTTTCTACTAAATCAAATCTAACTAAAGCTTCTGCTTTTGCTAATGTATTTAAATTTTTAAAATTTTGATTTTTTTCTTTCTTTTCTACAACTAATCCAATACCAAAAAGACTTTGTATTAAAGGTACTTCATCTATAGCAGTAATATCGTTAAGAGCACTCTCTATTACAAAATAACTTAAATCTATTTTATAAAAATTTAATAAATTTATAACAGATTTTATTAACTCTTCATTATTTTCTCTTGATATTTTTCCTTTTACTATAATTTCATTTTGTAATCTTGTTTTTTCTTTTCTAAAATTATTTAATTTTTCTTCTGTATCTAAGTTATTTATAATTTCATTAAGATTTGTATTCCACTCTTGAGTAAGTAAATTAAAACTACTAGAAGCTTTTAATTCATCACTTATTCTTATTTCTTTACCGTTTTCATTATTTGTTATAAAAGCAACAATACTATTATAAGGATATTTAGATGCTAAATGAACGTAAAATTGAGTTAAAGCATTTATATTTGTAGATAATTCATCAGCTAATAAACTTAATGAAGGCACTACATTACTCATATTTCGTAATCTATCTAAAATTTGAGCTTGACTTTTAGCTCCTATTAAATTTCTAACAATATAAGGATAGATTTTATGAAAATCCATAAATTGATTTATGCCTGTAATAGTAGATTTATCGTAATTAAATACTTTGTTATTATCTTTATCGTAAGATATTTTATTATCTTTTAATAAAGGTAATTTCATAATCATCATTTTTATTTCATTAGTTACTGTATTTTCACTAGATGTTTTAAAATGAGCTTTGTCATTATAATCTTTTGTTAAATTTAACAATTCGTTTTCTACTTCCTCTAAAGATAAATCTTCGTCTATGTTTAAACTTCTTGTTAATAGGTTTAAAGACTTATCATAAAGTTCATCAAAATATTTAATTACTAAATTAGTTTTAGCTTTATGTTCTTCTTTACATATATTGTTTAAATAATTTAAATAACCTAATTTTACAGCTTCTTTTAATTTTATTTCATTTCTATCTGTTTTTGCTTCAAATTGAAGTTTTTTATTTATAGAAGTATTTAAAATTATACCTTGCATTTGATTGATAATTTCATCAACTTCATTGCTAGTAAAATTATTTTCTAAAATATCTACAAAACGTTTACCGAATACTAAATCTAAAGAAGGGGAATTTTTTATTTCTATATCTTTATCTATAAAATCTTTTATTAAATTAGTAGCTCTTTTAACTTCGTCTAAGTTTTCTATATTTAAATTAAGAATTTTATTTAAAAATTCTATTATCGAATTATATAATTCTTGTAAAAACGTTTTATTACCTTTTAATTCTTTTACTTCTTTTCTAAAATTTTCGTTAGTTAATATTTCAGACATATATTCAAAAACATTTTCTAACCCATAAAATACATCTTTATTTTTAGCTAAATTTTTACTAGTTTTTCCGTATTTACTTTCTAATTGTTTTAAAGTTTTATTATAACTAACTAAAATTTTATTAAAAAATTCTATAACTTCTATTGGAGTATTATCTTTAAATTCAAATTCACTAATATCTCTTTGATTATAATTAGAAGATGTTAATAAAGAAAATTCACGAGAAGGGTTTGTAAACCAATCAAATACTTTATTAATAGTTTCTGCGTGTACTATTTCGTGTAATAAAGTTTGTTGAAATAATACTTCCGACATATTAATAGAGTTATTAATTTCAATAGTATTAGACTTACGATTATATTTACCATTATAAGCCTTTTCTAAATTGTTTAAAGATATTTGTACGTTTGTATTTTTTACAGCCGATTGTAAGAACTTAGAAAGTACTTTAATATTATTATTTAAAGGATTATTATTGATTTCTTTTAAAGTTTGTTTTACATTTACATTATTATTATTTAAACTATATTTTTCTTTATAATTATTATTAATTACTTCATTTTCAATATTATTTTTTTTTAAAAAATTAATATCAGTTTTTTGAAACGTTAGTTTATCTATTACAAACTCTTTAAATCCTTCTATATCTTGTTTAGAACCTAATATATGGATTTGTTCTGGTTCAAATACTGCATAAATATCTGAATTAGGCACAGGGTCAGCAGTATTATTAATAATAACAGAATCATTTTTTTCTTTTTTAGCTTTATTTATTCTTTCAGCATAAGTTTCTTGTCTAAATCCTTGATTTTTATCATCTACTATTAAAGGATTTTGACTATTTAAAATCATTTGATAAATTTTAATATCAGGTTTTATACTTTCTAAATATTCAATTCCTTTTTTTACAAGGTTATCAAATTCTTTTTCTGAAATAACTTCTTCTTTTTCTTTTATTCCAAAAAAGTTTTCTTCACCTACACCTTGTGTTGTAATTGTAAAAACGCCTTTTGTTTTGTTACTATAATCTTTATCAAATCTAATTGTTTGATTTTCAGAAATAGGAAAAAATATAGACTCTTTTTTATTTGAAACATCAAACTTTTTTAATCTTTCTAATAATAATAGATAAACATTATTACTACTTATACTTTGAACTTCTTTATCAGAAAGTAATTCTTTTAAAGATGTCTTTTCATTAAATCTTTCCGTAAATTTACCTATCTGATATATAGCAGCATATTCCATACTTCCACTGCTTTCATCTTGACCTAAATCCCAAGTTTTCCAAGTATATATAAAACTTGTAAAAGGATTTGAAGCAAAAAAGAAAGCATTTTTAGCTGATTCACTTCCTGTATTAATTCCTAATTTAGATTTATCAAAAACTTCTATTTTTTCAGGACTTCCATGATAAACAATATCCTTTACTTTACTGGTATAATTATATTCCCCACTTGAAGGATTTTTAATTATACCTAAAGATACTCTTGCTATATAGTCATTATACTGCTCTTGTGTACCAAACTGTTGTAATGCAGGTGTAGATTCATAAGCATCTTTAGCACCTTCAAGAAACTCTTTATTGTTTAACCTTTCTTGTAATTCAGTAAACTTTTTAACTTGTTCTTGTTGATTACCTTGAAGTATAGGATTAGTATTAGGCTTATTTAAACTATCAAGATATTGAGAATATTGTTGTATAGCTTGTTGTTTTTGTTGTGGGGTTATTTCAGTAGTTCCTTCAAAGTAATCTATATAGTAATCAGAATAATCTGGTTTTAACTCTTGTAATTGAAATTTAAGATTATTTATTTCTTCTTTAATTTTTTCAGCATTTTCTATGTTTATTCCTTTAAAAACAAAATCCTTAATAAATCCAGTTTTAGTGTCACCAATTGAATCTACTTTAATGGTATATTCTTTGTTTTTTGCAGTTTTTACTTTTAAAATAGCATAATCACTATATCTGTTAATTTCAAACACCTTTACTTTATAATCAGAATTATTTTCATAATTTATAATAGTTAAAACATCACCAGTTTTAGTTTCCTTTGTCAGCTTTAATTCTTCTCTTAATTTTTCTAACTTGTTTTCAATTTGTTCATTAGAATTTTTAATGTCTATATATTTTTCTTCAGATTTTAAATAATTATAAGCTCTTTTTATTGTTTCTAAATCCTTTTCTTCTATTTTGCTCTGCAAGCTTCTAAGATTAACCCCTTGTTTTAAGTCTTCTAATGTATATTCTTTTAAAATATCTTTTAAAGAAAGTTGTTTGTAAAACCCTAAAGCTTCATATATAGCATTAGCTAATTCAGGATTTTGTTCAAATACATAATCAATAGACTCTAATTGTTCTTTATTTAGTTCTATTTGATTACTTTTCTCTTTATCAATATAATTTTCTAAGTTACTATCTATATGTAAGCCGAAATCGTTATCAAAACCAAAAACATTACTAATAACTTCATTATTAGAATCAACTACTTGAGCTATATCCGTTTTTAATATATCTTCTTCTAATAAATAATCTTTATAAGAATTATATTCTTTACCATTAATTTCTACTTTAGAATCATTGGAAAGTTTTCTAAAATTAATATTATGTTTTTTAAATTGAAGTATTTTTAAAAATTCCTCATTATTTATACCGTTTTCTAATTGTTTTAATTTATTACCCTTTAAATCAAATATGCCTACATAACTATCTTTTTCGTTTTTCCTTACTACGGCTTTATAGAAATCTCCATTTTTACCTAAATATCCAATTTCAATTCTTGCTTCTGTAGTTTCACCTTCTTGATTTTTTCCTTTAGGAAAAACTCTATATCCTACAGGTTTATTAAAATTATTTTTAGTATCTACGCTTATTAATAAACTTAATTCATCTTTTATATTTTGTACTTCTTTATTTTCTGTATTTACTCCGGTATTTAATAAAGTTAATAATTTATCAGTTAAGTCTTTAATTAATTTACTTTGTTCTTTGTTTATAAGACTTGCAATTAAAGGCACAGGCATTAAATCTCCGTTTGCCATTGTTAAAGCTCCATAAACTTTACCGTAATTAGGATTACCGTTTTTATTTACTAAAGGATTTCTACTTTCAAAATACTCTTCTTGATTACTTAAATTTACAAGTTTAGTATTACTTACTAAATTACTTGGATTTAAACTCCAAATAATATCATTTTTAAATATACCTTTAATACCTCTTTGTTCTGTTTTTTTATTTACAGATAAAACAGTACCTCTTTCTTTTTTTATTAATTTAGTTTTAAATACAGTATCATCTAATTTTAAAATACTTCTCATCTTTTTTACTTTTTCAAGTTCAGATGATAATTTATTATATAATTCAATATTGTTATTTTGATTTGCTCTCTTTACTTCAATTTCTAAAGCATTTACTGTACCTAAATAACCTACTATTACATTATTATAAGTTATTTTAAAAGCTGCATTATTTATATCATTTTTAAATTTATCTAAAGTACCTTCATTATCTTTATCCCAAGATATTTCCAATTCTGCACCTTCTGGCATTTCAGGAGTTAATAAATATTTTAAAGTATCAGTATATTTACTATTTATTAAAATATTTCCATTTTTAGTTTGAAAATATTTATGCCAATTATACTTAGTGTTAAATAAAAAATGAGAAATTCTAGTAGGAGATAGATTGTTTAAATCTTCATTATTTTTACTAGCAAAAATTTGTTCTTCATCTTTGTTTATATCTAAATCTTTATAAGATTTTCCATCTTCTAAATCTTTTAAAGTTATCTTTTTATTTGAAATACTATCTTCAGCATATTCATTAAATTCAAACTCAAGAGTGTCGTTAATAGTATTTTGATTTAAATCTTTTAGTTCTTGTTGAGATTGTAAGTTTTTATTTTCTAATTCTAATACTTTATTTCTTGCATATTGTCCTTCGTTAGGGTTTACAGCTATAAAATCATCAGAAGCATAACTTTCCTTTAAATCTTCTATTTTATTATTTAAAAATAATTCGTCTATATCTTGTTTATAATAATCTTTTAAATTTCCTTCATCGACTTCTTTAAATTCAAAAACAGGTTTAGGTAACTCTGTATTTATAATTTCTTCTTTTTGTAATTGTCTTTTATTTAGCTCTTCTTTAGTTTTTATTTCTTTTATTTTATTTTGAGCAAAAGTTTTTACTTTACCTGTAGTAGTATTTACAATTTTTTCTAAATCTTCTATTTTTAAAGTATCTTTTTCTAATCCTTTATTAATATCTTCTATTATTTTAGAAGCAATTAAATCGTTATTATCTTTTTCTTGTTTGTTATATTCTTTTTCTTTTTTTAGAATTTCTTTTTTATTAGATAAATTTTGTAATCTAGGATACTGAACTTCATTTGCAGCTTTAATTAATTCTATTTGACTTTGATAATCAAATATTTTTTCGTTTAACCCTAATAAAATATCTTTAGAAGAATCTTTTGTTTGCTCTTTTAATTCAGAAATTCTTTTTTCTATACTATTTAACTTTTCTTTACCTCTATTACTTAAAATTTGATTTTCTTTATCTTCATCTTTTAAAAAATCTTTTATAGCTGTTTTAACAGTTTGTAAAGACTCTAATTCAATTAAACTTTCTAATTGAGGGTCAGTTATAGAATTATAAACAGTATCGTCTTTTTTTAACTGTTCTACTTTATTGCTTAATTTATTAAATTGTTCTTTATTTTTATTAATAAGAAAATCTAATTGAATACTATCTTGTATTAAATCATTTTTTAATCTTTGATTAGAAGTAGAAAATTCAAATGTATTTATATACTTTTTATATAAACTTTCACTTAATTCTATATCTTTTATAGTATTAGCTATTGCTTTATCTACATCACCTTGTTGAGCTATTCCTAATTCTACTAATTTATCTGCATATTCTTTAGATTTAACTTGCTCTATTAATAAATTTACATTACCTGCTTGAGAAGCATTTAAACCTAAATTTAAAGATAATTCTGATTTTATTTTATCTAAATTTTCGTTTTTTTCTTCTTCTGATAATTCTGTATTATCATTTATACTTTTTATAGTTTGTGAAGCGTTATTAAGAAGATTTAATCTATTTTTAATTTCTTGTAATCTAATAGTTTCTGTATCATTAAGATTATTTTTGTTTTGGATTTTATTTGTTAATCCTCCTATTAATTGAAAATTTAACCCACCAAATACTCCTAAAGTAGCACTTTCCCAAAGTTTACTATCTGTTAAATAACTAGATAATCTGTCTGTTATATTACTTTTATCTTTTTGATTAGATAAAACATCAGCTAAATATTCACCTTCTTTAGTTCCTATATAATTTACTGCTTCTTCAACACCTTCTGTCCAAGAAGCTCCTAACGAACTTATTAAAGGGTTTAAATAATCTTTAAATTTTCCGTATTTTGTAGGTTTTATTGTTGAATTTAATAAAGATTTATTTGTATCTAAAATACTATTTTTAGTTGCTAATTTAGAGATTCTGGTATTAGGGTTAAAGCCTTTAAGTATAGGTGCTAGTTGAATAGCATCAAAGATTACGTTTAAACTATTTACTTTATAACTTTCCCATCCTGCTTTTCCAGCTATAAAATTAGCTAAATTTTCTTTTGTAAACTCTCTTCCTTCATTAATTAATTCTTGTCCTACTTCACTTTCTTTTAATTTTTGAAACTCTTCTTCATTTAAATTCCATTGATTTAATAATTTATCTTTAGTTTCTTTTCTTAATTGAACAGCTTCCATTAAGCTTTCTGCGTTTCTACTATATATAGCTCCAGTTGCTATCTTAGTTCCTAGTTTAAGTTTTTGGGCATTTACTCCTAACTTAACTAAAGCTTTTTCAGCTTTTAATAATTTAGCAACTCCTCCTACTCCTTTTATTGCTCCTGCACCTCCTATCATAAATTCTAAAGCACTAAAAGTACTTTCTACCCCTTCAAACCACCAAGCAGGGTCGCTTACATTAAAAGAAATATCAGGGGTTTTTCTATAATTTGGAAAATTTTCTTTAGCTGCTTCTTTAATACTTTCTCCAAATTCCATTAAAGAATTAGTAAAATCAGCATCTTTACCAGAAGCTTCATCGTATATAGCTTTACCTATAGCTCCTACACTACCTATACTTTGAAGTGTACCTCCTACAAAATTAGCTGCAACTCTAACACCTAAATTTCCAATTCTATCCCAATTAGATTGATATGTTCCGCGAAGTTTAGTAATATCTTGACCTTTATAGATATTACCATAATTTAATAAATCTTGAGATTTTATTCCAGATTCTTTAGAAGTAAAAGAAGTTTCATCGTTTTCAAAAACATAAAAATCTTCTTTTTTACCTTTTTGTTCAGGCTTAAATAAAGGCACTTCTTCCTTTATTTTTACCTCTTTACCTTTTTCGGTATCTGTATTTTTAGTGTTTTTATTTTTATCGTCAGTTTTATTTATACTAGAATTTTCTAATTGAAATTCATCTGTATTATTTATATCCATATTAATATCCGTTTTGTGATAAACTTATTCTAAAAGCTCTTAAATTATTAAATGTATAATTTCCTATACCATTGTTTGTTTTTAATACAAAAGGTACATATTCTTTACTATCTTCGTCTTTTTTAAAGACATCAAATACTTCATTTTCTGTATTACCATCGCTTTTTTTAACGATTTTAATAATCATTTCTCCTTGACTAGTAGGTATTTTAGATACTCTTTCATCATTTTGAGCCATTCCACTTAATCTAATGTTTTTTAGAAATGGTGAAAATTTTGTATTACTTATAATATCTAAACCTTGTAATCTAGCTGCTCCATCTTCACTATCTACTAATTTTTTACCAAAATTTAAATAATAATCATTTAAACTTGTTTGGTCGCTTCCTACAAAACTAAATCTAGCTATGCTTTTTTTATCTCCTCCTTTATATACAGGTTTACCTTTATCGTCAACAAAAGTTACACTTACTCTTGACTTACCATCAAGATTACCGTAAACAGGATTGATTTGTCCTATTTTAACAGTTTTGGTTTTTACTAATTCTCCTTTATCATTTGTAGTATAAAAGTCTATACCGCTATTTCCTGTTTGAAATTCATCTAAACTTTTATCTCCAAACATAAAACTACCTCCAGCATTTTTTACAACATTAGTTAATCTATCTATAGCTTCTCTTTCGATTGCTTTATCTGAATTAGGGTCTATACCTATTACTTTTTCAGTATATTGAGATTTTAAATTAGGGTCTTTTTCTTTAGTAGTATTCATTATATCTACTAATGAAGCTGGTAAATTATTATATTTATTTATATTTTTTATAGCTATATTAAATAAATCTTTATTAGCAAGATTACTATTAATAGCTTCTAATAATTCTTTAGAATATTTTTGTACTGTTAAAAACCCACGATTTTTAATATTATTTAATTCTTTTTGAGGTTCTCCAGAAATTCCAATGTCATACATTTGTGCTTCTTCTTGTTCTTTTGAAACTTTAGCATATTCTTGTTTTATTTTATTTAAAACATATCCTACATTTGTACTATATTTATTAGGATTTTTATCGTAAGCTTTTAATAAGTCTGCAAACCCGTAACTTAAAATTTCTTTTCCTACTTCTGGATTTGCGTTAGTATAAGTTTCAAAAACTTGATTTTGTGCGGTATTGTGCATATCTAATTGA
>RXKF01000051.1:197-755 GCA_003963235.1 Rickettsiales bacterium | reverse complement strand
TTTCTGTATCTGATGTGGCTATTTCTAAGTGGGCGCGAAAGTATGGTCTTAGTAAACCTGGAGTTGGGTATTGGGCTAAACAGTATTCTATTTCTGGGCGCGAAAAAGTATAAATACCTACACATGAAATTATACATTATTTTTTAGGTATAACTCTTGTATGAACACACTGACAGCGTACTCTCTACTACTGGCTATTATATTTACTCTTATTAGTTGTTTTATTGTTTGGGCTGTATGTAAAGCACTTGGCCTATCTACATTACCAGGAGTTATCTTTGTTTTGATTTCTTCTCCTATTAACAATTACCTCTTGGCGCGAAATTTACTACAAAGTACAGGTATAGAAAGTTTTCGTAAGTACGACACCGAATATAGATTGAGGTATAGTACTTTTAATAGGATGGTAGGTATAAGTAATTACACATACGCTTCAAAAAACTACTCAAATAAAGGGAGCAAAATAGTGTAAGATCATGTATGCGGCGCCTAAAACATTTATAAATAAAAAGAAGGTTAGACATTTTAAAATAAAGAAGGTATATATACGTCGCAAAA
>RXKF01000051.1:0-147 GCA_003963235.1 Rickettsiales bacterium | reverse complement strand
TAAAAGGCTGCTCTACCACAAAAATACATAATGAGGAATTTTCTATATTAGAAAACACTTTATATAGATCAGCTCATTATAGTGCAAGTAGACTATCTTCTCTTTTTTGGTATAACAACTGTTCAAGATTTTACTATTGTCGAAGAG
>RXKF01000028.1 GCA_003963235.1 Rickettsiales bacterium | reverse complement strand
AAGCCAAACATATCAGAAGGACATTAGCTTGCTCAATTGATCAACTATTTCAAACACATATGTCGTAACCTTTTTATACTGTTTTAGCTATAGTATACCTATGGTTAATTTGCGATTATCATCGTATGCTACCTTATTTATCTTCGCGAAATCTTTTTGCTATTCATATATCTATTTCTTTTATACTTTTCCACCTTTTTCCTCATAGAGAATTACTCTGTGTCATTAAATCTGATAGCGCTTGCGACAAATAAAAGATATAATGGTATCTTCCATAAATAACAGCATGTAATTAAAAATATAAGGAAAATAAAATGAATAAACAAACAGGGGCTATTTTATTAATTGCAGGAACTTGCATAGGTAGTGGCATGATTGCTCTCCCTATGGTGCTAGCCAAATTAGGGTTAATACCCAGCATATTTTTAATGATTTTAACTTGGTTATTGATGTATTATACGTCCTTGATCAACTTAGAACTTAATTTGCAAGCTGGCAAGGGCATGAACCTTGGTGCACTGGGGGCGTATTTTTCTGGCTCTATCGCGCACTTTATTGGCAATGCTACTCTTAAACTATTATCATATTCTTTGTTAACTGTATTCATTTATGGAGGATCATCAATTGCACAACAAGTAATATCCTACGATATTAGATTAGTTACAATAGAAAGTATGTGCGCACTGTTAAGCATATTAATCTTACTGTTGCCTATGAAAGCTATAGATTATATAAATAGAATATTATTTATTGCTCTATTATCAATTGTAGCTGCACTACTTTTAGGTTTATTGTCAACAATAAGTTGGAATAATCTCCCATTATATTCAGAGCAATATAAGGAGGTCATGATATGGATAAGTGTTGTGCCAGTGGTGTTCACTTCATTTGGATTTCAAGTAATATTCCATACTCTAACAGATTATTGCAACAAAGAGCCTAAAATGCTTAAAAAAGCTTTTTTATGGGGAAGCGCAATTCCAGCCATAGTATATATAACTTGGTCTTGCAGCATATTAGGAGCAATTTATAACCATAATCCCACATTTTATTCACAAATGATAAATGGTAAAGCGGAAGTTGGGGATTTAGTTTATCAACTTAGTCAAATAACAGAATGGCAATCACTGCAATTACTAATATGGTATGTTTCTTTATTGGCTATAGTGACCTCTATCATTGGAGTTGGGAGAGGGTTATATGATTCATTATTGCCTTATCTAAAAAATAAATTACCTAACAATAAATTATTGAACATTCTATCTGCTAGCTTGACAATAGTACCAGCTTATTTAGTTGCTGTACTAGTACCAAATGCTTTTATTATAGTCTTAGGCTTTGCAGGCATGATTTTAGCTATTATTGCGATTATTTTGCCTATTTACCTTTTGCTGACGATTAAAAATATTAAGTTACATTATAGAGAAATATCCAATAATTACTGTATTTATATTTCTTTGATGACAGGAACTGCTGTTATATTGGCTGAAATTGCTAATCTATTTTTATAATATAAAAAAGAGATTCACGTTGGCAAATAATACTAAATATGATGTAATTATAATTGGCGCAGGCGCTGCTGGCTTAATGTCTGGTTATATTGCAGGGACACGCGGTAAGAAGGTATTAATTCTTGAGCATACTGATAAAATTGGTGAAAAGATTAGGATCTCTGGAGGGGGAAGATGTAATTTTACTAACCTATATACTAGTAATAATAATTTCATTTGCCAGAATCCTCATTTTGTTAAATCAGCTTTATCGAAATATACACAATATGATTTTATTGAATTAATTAAAGCTCATAATATCAGCTATCATGAAAAAACATTAGGTCAATTATTCTGCGATAATTCTTCAAAACAAATCATTAACATGCTTCTTAACTTGTGTTATGCAAATAATGTGGTGATTAAGACATTATTTTCAGTCAAAAATATTAAAAAAAGTGAAAATAAATTTAAGGTAGAAAGTGAAAACGAAAAATTTATTTCTAATTCACTCATAATTGCTACGGGAGGTCTCTCAATACCCAAAATTGGTGCAAGTGATTTTGGTTATCGCATCGCTGCACAATTTGACCTAAAAATAGTACCAACCAAGCCAGCACTAGTTCCACTGACTGTATCTGAAGAAACTATAAATTTATATTCAGATTTAAGAGGTGTTTCTAATTATTCTAATGTTACTTTTAATAACACCAATTTTCTTGAAAATATCTTATTCACTCATAAAGGATTTAGTGGTCCAGCTATTTTGCAAATATCTTCATATTTGGATCAATTTGAAGATAGAGAAATTTTGATTAACTTGTTACCTCTAATTAATCTTAAACAAATCTTTATTGAAGAAAAAAATAATAAGCAATCTGTCATTAAATATTTAAAACAACATTTAACTAATCGATTGGTTAATCACTTAGCATCACAAAATAGAGATTTTAATCAGCCCATAATTAATTTAAAAAAAGACAAACTATTAGCCATAGCAGAATTATTGCATAACTACCCTATATCAATAACAGGCAGCGAAGGTTACTTAAAAGCTGAAGTTACTGGGGGTGGGGTTGATACGGATGAGCTTTCATCTAAAACAATGGAATGTTTGAAAGTTCCTGGTCTGTTTTTTATCGGTGAGTTAGTGGATGTAACAGGGTGGCTCGGTGGATATAATTTTCAATGGGCTTGGTCTTCTGGATTTGCAGCAGGCAATAGTTGCTGATTTTACTTCATTTTAAAAGATAAAAAGCACCTCTTTGGGCTAAAAAAGTGCTTTTTGTTTTGAGTCAAGTTCTTTAATTAGAGAAATGATCACCTTATATTTTATACTTCGTCTGCTGTCGTGCTACCTATCAGTGGGATGTCTGAATGTTCTTCAATCATCAGTTGGTTAGATCCATCTTGCTCTTCTAGTTTAACATCATTAGACGATAAAAGTTCATTTTCTTTATAAAAATTAATGAAATCTTTTGCTAGATGGTCATTAATTTCTCTCAAGTAACTAAGCAAATCAACATAATAATCTTTTAACGTATTTATTAGATCTTGATAATCATTTTTTTTACTTTCAAAATCTGGTAAAGCTTTATATTTACTTAATTTTTTAAAAGACATTTTTAAACTTTCTTTAAACTCATGGATTCTATTAGCGCAGGCTTCTTCTTCCTTAATTAATATAATCTGCGCTTCCCCAATAGGAACGATGGGGGAACTACCATTCCCAACTATCTTTGGGAAATATTTGGATGCTTCATCGATGCTGTTTACGTTTTGACACTTCAAAAAACGTAATAATATAGTTCCTAAAGTATCACCCTTGTTGAATGTTACTATTTGAGAAATACCGTTTTCACCAATACTAATTTGCATTATAGACCTTCTACAAATAATTAATATATCTTAATAATAACAAATATATTTTGGATTACAATAGATTTTGAAGAAAAAATTATGCTTCGAAAACGTAATTTAATTGAAACAATTTTTGGCTATCAGAATGCATTGAATATTGAGTATACGAGACACAGATCTCCTATTAATGTCTTTGTTAATATAGTTGCGGCTCTTGTCACTTACTCTTTAAAAAAGAATAAACCTTCCATAAAATTTTATTCTAATCTCAACTTATCCTCTTTCCTTATCGCGAATTAGCGTTATAGTAAAAATTTAAACTAAGTTATACTAAAAAATTATACCATGGCAAAACCAAAAATAAACCGCTCAGTAATCAGTCACATACTAAAGTTTTTTGGCTTTAGTCAAGCACCAATTCGTTCGATTATTTCTATATTAACTTTGGGAATAGGTATTGGAGTTGGTTACGAGGAAATGGTTGGTATCGGTACTTGGCATTCTTTACACCCTCAAATTGATAAATTTAATATCTGTTTTACTCCTCCATCTGGTTGTGGAAGCTTAGTAGCTCAAGAAATCGTAAAATCTAAAAAATCTGTTTATGTGCAGGCTTATGGTCTTACTTCTTATGCGATTATATACCAACTTAAAGCTGCTTATAATAGAGGTGTTATTGTGAAGGTAATTTTAGACGGTGGTAATTTGAGTGATAATAAATCTGTCATCAAAGAATTATCTGATAGTGGTATTGAGGTCTATATTGATAAAATGCCGGGGATTGCTCACAATAAAATTATGATTATTGATAATAAAAAAGTTATTACTGGTTCATTTAACTTTACTAATGCAGCAGATCACAGAAACGCAGAAAACCTATTATTAATAGAAGATTCCAACACTGCCTTAATTTATTTAAAAAATTGGGTCTCTAGAAAAAAAGCAAGCATCAGATCTAGATAATTACTCACTTATTACCATAATTAAACTTTATCACTATTAGACATAAATATATTGTTGACAAGGCTGTACTACTGTACTAGTATAGTAGTACAGTAGTGAGGAAATCTATGAATAATATAAATGATCATCACAAAAACATACAAGATCTATGTAAGGTTTTATTATTGTTAGAAACAGAAGAAGAGGTGTTAAATTTCTTAAAAGATTTGTGTACTCCAACTGAACTTTTTGCTTTTGCTGAACGTTGGCAAATTTGTATGTCTCTAAATGATGGACTATCTTATCGCGAGGTTCATGCTCAGCTAGGAGCAAGTTTAACAACCATAGGAAGGGTTGCAAGATTTTTAAAAAATGAGAATTATAAAGGGTATGTTGCTTTACTAAAAAAATTAAAAAAACAAACTAATGAAGGTTTAAAATGAAAAAAATATTACTATTAATAATTATCGGATTTTCTACAGCAACTGCATGTGGTAATGAAATCATCAAAAAAGTATATATCAGTCAGCTAGTCAAGCACCCAGCTTTGGACATGACCACAAAAGGAATTATTGATGGTTTAGAGCAAAATGGCTATAAAAATGGTGTTAATTTAGATTTGCGAATTGAGTCTGCTCAAGCAAACAGCGCGCTTGCTTCACAAATTGCTGCAAAGTTTGTAGCTCAAAATGCTGATATTGTCGTAGGAGTTGCCACTATTTCAGCGCAAAGTTTTATAAAATATACTAAAGAAAATAAAGCAAAATTGGTGTTTAGCTCGGTAACTGATCCAGTAAAAGCTGGACTTGTAGAAAGTTTAAATATGCCTAGTAACAATGTTTCGGGAGTGTCTAATTTTGTTGAACTAGAGCCACAAATTAAATTATTTCAAACTATTCAGCCAAATTTAAAGCGCTTAGGTTTTTTATATAATCCAAGTGAAATGAATTCTTTAAGTTTAATAAAAAAATTGGAAGAATTATGTCCTAAGTTTGGAATAAGCCTAATAGTGCAAGCTGCAAATAAAACTTCAGAAGTATCTCAAGCTGCAACGAAGCTAGCTGCAAATGTTGATGCAATATTTATCAGCAATGATAGCACGGCTCTTTCAGCGCTACAGGTTATTATCAATAGCGCTACTAAAGTAAAAGTACCAGTTTATGTTAGCGACACTGATGCAGTTGAACTTGGTGCTTTAGCGGCTCTTGGACCAAATCAGTATAATATAGGCCTGCAAACTGCAAAAATTATTGTACGCGCTCTTAAAGGAGAAGATTTGGGAACTATTCCTGTAGAATTTCCAACTAGTACAGAACTTTATCTTAATGAAGAAGCTGCTGAAAAAATAGGATTTCAATTTAGTGAGGCTTTGAAAGCAGCAGCTGAAAAAATTATTAATAAGAGTAGGCCATGACACTAAATGAAATATTGATGAGCCTAGAAATCGGGTTCATCTACGGCATTGTTGCAATTGGTATATATTTAACCTTCCGAGTAATGGATTTTCCAGATTTGACTTGTGATGGCAGCTTTGCACTTGGCGCTGCCACCACAGGCACCTTAATTAAATGGGGATTTAATCCGTGGCTATCTCTTTTAATTTCAATATTAACTGGAATGGTTGCTGGAATTCTCACTGGATTATTATATGCAAGATTTAAGGTAACTAACTTGCTTGCTGGTATATTAATTGGATTTATGCTTTATTCAGTAAATTTGCGGATAATGGGTGGTATTCCTAATATTAGTTTAATTAATAATGAAACTATATTTGGCCAGATGCCTCTTGCTATATTGATTGCTATTGGATTAATTATTTGTGTTCTTATCGCTTACTTACTTATGACCGATTTTGGTTTATCTCTGCGTAGTATAGGACAGAATAAAAGATTAGCTCAAAATAGTGGAATAAATGTTAATTTATTGACAATAATAGGGCTTGCGCTTAGTAATGCTATTATTGCTTTAAGTGGTGCTTTATTTAGTCAACATCAGGGTTTTGCCGATGTTGGAAGTGGTGTGGGTACTGTAATTATTGGTCTTGCTGCAGTAATGATTGGTGAAAAAATCATGCCTTACAAATCAATTTTAGTACAAATAACCAGCTGCATAGTAGGATCAATGATATATAGATTATTTATTAGTTTTGCGCTTCACAGTGATTTGCTTGGTTTTACAACTTCCGATTTAAATTTTATTACAGGTATTATGATAATTATCATAATGTATATTCCCACACAAAAAAGGAGCTCAATATGTTAAGGCTTGAAAATATTGATATTACTTTAGGAAAAGGTACAAAATTAGAACGCAAGATTCTTAATCAGCTGAATATAGACGTGAAGGAAGGAGAATTTGTAGTCGTCATTGGTGAGAATGGTGCAGGAAAATCTTCCTTATTTAATGTGATCTCAGGATTTATAACTCCAGATTCTGGAAAAATATTCATCATGCAGCGAGATGTTACAAGCACGTCACAATTACAAAGGGCAAAATTAATATCTAAAGTAATGCAAGATCCTAAGATAGGAACTATAGAAAATATGACCATTTCAGAAAATATGGCTTTCGCATTAAACAGAGGTCAAAATAGAGGACTCAAATTATTTACTAATAGGGATCGCACCTCACTGTTTAAAGAAAAACTTAGCATGGGAAACATTGGTTTAGAAAATTGCCTTGATGAAATGGTAAGTAATTTATCTGGAGGTCAAAGACAGATTCTCAGTATTATCATGGCGATGTTACAAGATTCTAAAATATTATTATTGGATGAAATAACAGCTGCCTTAGACCCCGCTAGTAGCGAAGTAATTATGAAATTAACAAATCAGATTGTTCGCAAGCAAAAACTTACTTGCATTATGATTACTCACAACATGAACCATGCTATTCAGTATGCGGATAAGATACTTCTTCTAAAAAATGGAACTTTTATAAAAGAATATGGTGAAAATGATATAACTACATTAACTCCATTTGCCCTTGCTGCTGAATTTGATGCAATTTAAGGCATTGCTAAATAAGAGTTGTTATTAAATGTTTGTTAAAGAGCCAAGTAGTGGTTTACCAGCATAAAGCCCCCTTAAAATTTCCGCCATAGCTTCATTTGAAGTAGATGGAAGCTTGCTAATTTGTTGTTCTAAATCTTCGTATTTTATCAGTTCTCTTGTCATGTAATTACCTATATCAAAATTATATGGCACTGATAACAAAATAATTTAAATAATTTGGCGATAGCAAGAGCAATGAAACTAAGGAAGGAATGATCCATTTTATCAAATCTCATGGC
>RXKF01000033.1 GCA_003963235.1 Rickettsiales bacterium | reverse complement strand
TTACTACTTATACCTCCTTTTATTATTCATTTAAATTATTTTGTTATCAGTGCCATATGTACTGTCCGTCAGTTCAAATCCCAATTAGTACAACTATACATCCATTAATTGACCATTTTCAAGCCATAATATTTTAGTTAAAATAATCTTATACGGATAAATTTCTGAAAATATTTTATGATAATTATTAAGTTGTTTTTTGTAGCTGTCTGGTATAAATACTGCAGCTGCAGGCGGATGTAGATCTGACTTATAATCAACTATAACTATTTTGTTATCTAAAGTGATGATTAAATCTACTCTACCTAAATTTATTTTTTCATTAAGCATAGAGCCAATACTAATTTCAGTCTGACATGGGTTTTGAACTAGTTCTTCAAATATCTTATTATTAATGATGAGATCAATGCTTTTATGCATACGATTTTTATATTTTTTATCTAAATTATCAAGAAGCGGATGTTCTTTCATAATATTTAAATTACTTGCTTTTATAGAATCTTCTAAAATTTTATGAAATATCAAACCATATTCTAAAGGATTTTGGTGTGATAATGGATTTTTGTAAGAAATAATTTCTGCTGACGGAATATCTGCATTTATTGGCATTTTACACTCAAGGATTTGAGGATAAAACTCAATTATATTTTGTTGTGTGGTTGATGGTTGCAGCATGCTATTAATAGCA
The DNA here is from genome assembly GCA_003963235.1 of Rickettsiales bacterium. Classification (GTDB taxonomy): domain Bacteria; phylum Pseudomonadota; class Alphaproteobacteria; order Rickettsiales; family Rickettsiaceae; genus Megaera_A. The sequence continues at coordinate 7,322 of RXKF01000033.1, read as the reverse complement.
TTATTATCTTGGCCATAAATTAAAACACTATCTTTATTATTAGTTTCAAGCTGATTCATTACTTCTTCTACTAACTTATACCAACAATTTTCAGGAATTATTCTCTCTCCCTGATAACCACAAACAATTAGTCTATCTTCAGCACGTGTCATGCCCACATATAAGAGTCTTAAATATTCAGCATATATTTTTTGCTGCTGGATTTTTTTCAAATCTTGGTAATAATCAGGGGCAAAATCAGATTTTTTAGCTGTTAGGAAATTTTCATTTTTATCCCAATAAAATCGATCTATATTAGTTGGAACACTTGTAGTATCACATAGAATAACGATAGGCGCCTGCAAACCTTTTGAGGCATGGACTGTCATAATTTTAATTTTATCTGATGAAATATCATCTCTTTTTACAGAGGATTCGTTATCGTCAATCCAATATATAAAACTTTGCAATGACTCATCAATTTGATTTACATAATCTCTATATACATAAATGAGCTCGTTTATGGCATCGTTACTATCAGCTCCATTATAATCATTTAATATCGCTCTGTAGCCTAATACATCGACAATATACTGAAAAAAATAGCTTGTATTGTTGGAGTAGATTTCTAAAAATATATTCAATAGGTTTAGTATATCTATATATAACTTATGTTCATCAGATAAAATTAGTTGCCATATAGATTGATGCGCACGTTTTTCAGATATAACACGAATAATATCTTCACTCAATTTAATGAGTGGTGATTTAAGCAAGGAAGCAATATTGAGATCATCATCAGGATTTAAAACAAATCTTGCTACGGATAAAAGATCTTGCACTGATAAATTATCTTTTAAAATAATCCGATCTAATCCAGATACAGCTAATTGATTTTTTTGTAACGCTTTTATGACTTCAATAGTAAGTTCGTCACGCCTACGAAATAAAATCATAAAGTCACCATTTGTCACTGGCTTGCCTGTTGCTGCCAGCACGTCTCCTTGTTCAATAGTTGTTTTTATATAGTCACTGATTTTCTCAGCTAATAGTTTTTTAGGAGAATTATCTATAGTGTTAGAAGTAACAATGGACCAAAAGCTGTCTTGTTGTTTATCTCCCATGACGATTGGCCAAAGTTCAACTCGTCCTGAATGATTTTCTCTAAAAGCCTGTAATTCTATAATTGGGTTTGAAAAGATTGCGCTGTTTTTTTGTTGGATTTTTCTAAACACATTAAACACAACTTCTAAAATTTCTTTAGCAGAGCGATAGGATATTTCTAAATCTACATTTTCAAATGATTTCTGGCTTGCGATCATTTTATATTTAAGCAACTTATTCATATGAGAAAATGATTCTACATTTGCGCCCTGAAAACTAAATATCGACTGCTTCTCATCCCCTACAACAAAAATAGTACGATCTATTTTTGGCGAGCTAGATTCTCCTGCATAAAATTCAGCAATTAATGCTTCAATGATTTTCCATTGCTCCAAGCTAGTATCTTGTGCCTCATCTACAAGAAGGTGATTGATAAAGCCATCTAGTTTATATAAAACCCATTCCCTAGTATCATTATCATTTAATAAAGCGCATGTTTTAGTTATTAAATCATCATAATCAAGCAGACCTTTTTTATCTTTATATAATTCGTACTCTTTTAATATTTTAGCGCCAAGTAAAGAAATTATTTGGGAATGCGTCTCTAAATGCAGACCTTTTTCATTTTGATCTAGTTGATATATTTGTTCTTGTATTTGCTCTAAATCAGAATATAAATTTGACCCTAGTTTTGCTATTTTTTGTGTTACAATTTTTTTTCTCTTCTGTCCATTCTCAGTTAGAAAGAATTTTTTTAATTCCTGTGTGCTAATATTAAAGCCAACTATGCTATGTATTAATGAGTTAGATTTGAGAGCATGATACCTATCTTCAAATGAAGTATTTAATTTATTTATTAGCTTTTCTGACTGTTGATATAAATTATCAACCGAAATATTTTTTTGCAGAAATTTAGATTTTTGCTGAATAATTTCACTAAAAATTTCATCAATAATAAGCTCATGAAAATTCTCAATCAGATATTTGTTAATCAGCTCAAGATCCTGATAATTCGCAAGATCTTTTTTGATTTGTTTTAAAACAGACTCAGCTTTAATCTCATCAATTATTTTAAAACTAGGCGAGATCTTTGCCTCAAGTGGAAATTGCTTCAGTAGTTTTTGACAAAAAGAATGGATTGTTTGGATGTTAATATTATTTTCTGATCTAATATATTCATCATATAAATTACTAGCAAGAATCAGCTCTTTCTCAGAGCAATTACGTCCTAATATTTTATTGATCTCAAAGCTTAAGTTCTCTTGATTCAAACTGGACCACTTAAAAATAGAATTAGTAATCCTCTCTTTCATCTCACCAGCTGCAGCATTGGTAAAAGTCAGACAAAGAATTTTATTTGGGACTTCACCTTTTAATAAAAGTCTTAAAACACGATCTGTCAATATTTTTGTTTTGCCAGTTCCAGCAGAGGCTGACACCCAGATTGAAGAGTCTGGGTTTGATGCTTTAATTTGTAATAAGTTCATATTGATATATTAAATGATTACTAAACTTAATATATCAATATATTAGAGAATATCTAAGAATTTATTGTAAAAAATAATACCTCGTTCCAGAAAGCTTGCTCTGAAAAAATACAATTCAAAGGTTTTGATCAATCTACGCATCCTCGTAATCTTTTGCACCATGAGTGGTTTTATTCCATTTAAATGGGCTGATGATTATTTCATATACAGCTCTATAACTTGCGATTGTATGCAATATAAAATATAAAGGCCATATTGTAAAAGCAATGAAATCAATTTTCGATTTAAAGATGACTAGGCTTTTTTGAGCTGATAAGACAATATAAGCAATTGTATACATGTATATATATGAAAAAAAGCTATTGATAAACCACAGATAATATATTGCAGAATTTAATTTGAAAAATAAAATTAATAAAAGCCATGGTAAAAAGAAAAAACTATATGTAGAAAGCCCAACAAAAATATATACAGCAAATATTTTCATTAACCCAAATTTAGAATAATCTTTTTTAGTTTTTATAAATACAAAAATAGTCTGAATAAAGCCTTTGATCCATCTAGATCTTTGATATATCCAACTACCTAATTGCGCGGGAGCTTCTTCCATCGTTATTGAATCAATCATATGAACTTTATAACCACTAAGGTACAATCTTAAGCCTAAATCTGCATCTTCAGTAACATTGTATGCATCCCATAAACCTACATTTCTCAATATATCTACTTTAAAATGATTGCTAGTGCCACCAAGTGTGACTGGTAGATCAAGTATACTTAAGCCTTTAAGAAGATATTCAAACCATACACTGTATTCAATACTAAACAGTCTAGTCAATAAATTTTCGCTAGCATTGTAAAAATTAAGCTTTGCTTGCAAACAAGCATAATATTCAGGCAGAGCTCTAAAAGCACTGATAGATTTAAGTAGTTGATCTGGATCTGGTTCATCTTCCGCATCATAAACTGTTAAATATTTTCCAAGTACAAACGACATAGCATAATTTAAGGCCTTGGGTTTTGTTCTGGGGAAACTATATGGAACTTTGATAATATGCACATAATCTGGAATATCTAAAATGCATAATGCACGCATAGTCAGCTTGTCATCAGCTTCTATAATAAACTTAACATCTAACTTATCTTTAGGATAATTTAATAGTTTAATTGCATCTAAAATTGATTTTACTTTATATTCCTCTTTATAAAGTGGCACAAGAATAGAATAGATTGGTAGCTCATCGATATCTAAATTAACTTCTTCCGCCACATTCTTGATCATGCCTTTATTGAATAATATGGCCTTTAGCATATTTTGTAGAAAATAAAATATATTATTGAACAAATTAAATGCATCAATAAAGAAAATTATTGAAGAGAAAAACATAATAAAAAAACCAAGTATACTCTTAGAGTAATTCAAGCTTTTTGCTGAGAAGTAATTTGTATGATTAGTTAGATAATTTGCTGCATTGAAAATATTTTCCTCAGCAAATTGTTGTTCTAAAATTTTGCTAAAATCTGTGGTTTTGACTAAAAATACTGGATAATTTTTAAATTCATTAAAAAATTCTTGTTTTAAGATAAACACATCATTTACAGCAATACAAAGATTGTTATTCAAGTCTAAGAATAGAAAATATCGATTTTTATAATAATGATTAATTTTCTCGAATTTTACTGCTCTAATCGAGCTTTCAATATCAATAGTAGGTACATTATATTTGGATATTAATGTTTCAATAATTGAATCATTAACAGTAAGAGCGCATTTATCAACAGGATTTGCAATTAAATATTTAACCATAAAGAAAAAATAGGACCTGATATCTTGTAAGTACGCTCAACTAAACTTTCCTTCCAGAAATATCCAACTTGCGTTGTAAAACATTTTGATTTTTTGACATCAAAACATATTTCTTTAGCAATTGCAAGTTGATCGTATATAGTACTTTCATAAACTGATTTTTTGTTAACAATATGTTCATATTCGGTATAATTACTGACCATAAATCCATTGTTAAGTTTTGTTCCTTCATTGAACATTAAAACATAGCTAACATCGCCTTTATTATTGTAAAATGGTGTGCGAGCTACCACACCTATTTCTGAATATAGACTATATTTTTTCTTTTGTTTAGAATGACCAAGCATTAATCCGATATCAAAATATTTGGAAAAAGATCTATTATTATGAGTAGAGAAATGGAAATTTGGCTGCAGCGAGAGGATAAATTCTTTACTCTGAAAGAGCTTATATTTATAAAATACTGCAATTAATTTATCATCTAGTTTTATTTTTTTATATAAAGGCATTGGAGAAATAGAAGTTTGATCTTGCTTATAACTAATTTTCATACCAAAACTTTCTTGAGTACTTAAGCCATATTCTAGGTCAATAGAATTAAAAAAATTATCGTTAAAAGCACTTAAATCAGCTGTTATTTGCTCTAATATTTCTATATTATTTTTAATCTTTTCTAATTTTGCTCTTTCTATATTATATAAACGACGCTTTTCTGTATATGCTTCATTTTCAATCTCATATTTTTTATTATATAGAGATGAAATTTCCTTGCGCAGTTCAATAAAAATATGATCCCGATTTTCTTGTTCTTTTTTAGTCTTGTTATCAACTACTCCATAACTAAAGCCAATTTTAAATTCTCCAACTTGCGGAAGCCATGCACCTGCGTATGAGTAAAATGAGAATAAATTTAACAATATAAATATTAAAAGGAATTTCAAATATTTTCCTTCAACCATAGAAGCGTTCGTTTTAACCAGTTGGCGCCATCGTAATTATCTGATTTGAAATTATTTTTTTGAAACAATAAAGTTTTAGATTTGATCATGCCAATTAAAGTTGATTGACTATATGGATTAAATGTATCGTTAAAGCCATAAAAATCATCACTTTTAGCAATTCGTATTTGCTTTTGAAATATTTCAGAGGCCAAGCTCTTAATACCGTTCAAAGCCACTCCACCGCCAGTGATAACGATTTGCTGAGAAAGCATTTTACTTATAGGAATTGCATCGCAATGTTTTTTTATTTGAATAAAAATATCTTTAATTATAGGACTAATGACCTTGATTAGTTCGCTGGTTGTAATAGTTTTTTCACCATCATCAATTTTAATTACCGAATCTTTAATCATCATACTTAAATTTGTATTACCATATAAAATTTTAAGTTTTTCTGCTTGATCAAGGGTTAATGAAAATGTTTTGGCAATATTATGCGTAATATCGCTGCTACCTATTGGAATATTGCTAAGATAGACAATTTTACCCTTCAAGAAGATAGCAAAACTTGTAGTATTTGCTCCTATATCAATTATAATGGTGCCAAGTTGCATCTCATCATTAGTGAGTGTTGCAATACCTGCGGCATAAATAGAAACAATGATGTCGCTAATTTCCACGTGACATTTAGCAAAGCATTTTACTAAATTCATTATCATCAAAGAATCAGCTGTTATAATATGAAGAGAGCAAGATAATTCCTTAGCAAATAATCCTACTGGATTTTCGACTTCTTGAGAATCATTTATTCTGAATTGAACTGGAAAATAATGGATAATTTCTTTATCTTTTACTTTAAAATCAGTGAGTGTCTTATTAATTAATTTTTTTACATCCTGATTACTTATTGGGTGATTACCAATTTTAGTGCTATGAGTGATGTAATAGGATTTAACTCCAGCACCTGATAAAGAAATAGCAACTTCTTTAATGCTTTTATCGCAATCTTTTTCTAACGCATATATTGCACTAATTATGCTGCTCTCAGCTAGCTCCATGTTAGTGATTAGTCCAGAACGAAACCCTTCGGAGCGCTGAAGAATTTGTGCATTAATCGCAGCAACTCCTTGCTTATTAATGTGAGATGCAACTGCTGAAATTTTGCTGCTACCAACATCAAAGGCAATAAAATTTGAAGTACTTCTTTTCATGCAAGTTTTAGACAAGTAATATTAAAATAAAATTCTTATAAATTTATAAATTATAGTTAACTGATTATAAGTTTAATAAATCAAATATACTATATTTTTGGAAATTTCAATATTTTTATCTTGAAATGCTCTAAATATTATGGTATCTAGAGTAACTTAAGTGGTGTTTAGGGACAGGTGTCCGAGTGGTTTAAGGATCTAGTCTTGAAAACTAGCGTGCGGGTAACCGTACCGTGAGTTCGAATCTCACCCTGTCCGCCATCCCTTAAGTCCAACCGCGTCTAATAAAATCCAAAATTCCTTGTAAATACCTAGCGTTTAGTATAATATATTGTCTAGTACCGTCCAATAAAATTCTTTAAAATCCATGTATTTTTAGGGGTATCAGTTTAACAATAGACCTCTTTCGAAACACATTTATACTAACTCCAAATTATAAATTCTAGTAATCAGATTGAATCTGAGTCCGAATCTTTTCCGCCTGTTTCTATATTTGTCAGATATGATTTTAAATCGTTTGAGCATACCAATAACATTTTCATTTGCCACTCTGTCACTCGCAACAAGCTCTAGGTTTTTCTGTTTATCCTCTTTTGTTAAGGGATTTTTATTGGTCTTTTTCTTTGGCAATACAGATTTACTATGCAGTTTTTGGATCCCTTGATACCCAGTGTCAGTAATTACCTTTATATCAGGATTTATCTTTGTTTTCGATTCTTTAAATAACCCGAGTTATGGATAAGAGATAAGAGGTTTTGCTGGTTTTATCTGATAAGCGATGAGAGCGGCGAAG
>RXKF01000064.1 GCA_003963235.1 Rickettsiales bacterium | reverse complement strand
ATGAGATTTGATAAAATGGATCATTCCTTCCTTAGTTTCATTGCTCTTGCTATCGCCAAATTATTTAAATTATTTTGTTATCAGTGCCATATACAAAATCTAGCAGATACTTCTTCATATGACAAACCTTGGTTTGCTTTTGTATTTTATACTTTTTTCTTTTTTGGCTACTTCTTATCATAACTGACACCAAGGTGCGCTTCATAACTTGATTATGGTGAACGTTCACGCAATCAAAGGGAAGAAGCGATCTGACCTAACGACTAAATTGCATTTAGCCGTAAACACTGACTTTAGAATAGTAGAAGGTTTTGTCGCCGACGGAAATAAGGTTGACACCAGCTCGGCAAACGAAACCTCTGAAGTAATAGGTGGTTATGTTATAGAGGATAAAGGTTATGATGCAATAACGCGGTAACCTCTACTATTAAGTTCTTCATACTTCAATTGAAAAATCTTCTTCTGGGTTTTCTCCTGATAGACTATCATTTTGTTCATCGTCTGTGGAGCTATTATTTGCGTCCGCATTATTTGAAGGATCATCTGTGAGTATTTGAGAGATTTTTTTTTGAAATTCAGACATCTTTTGCGTTGCTTTGAGAGTTTGTTCTCTTAATTTAGCAGCTTTAGGAGAGCCCACGGTAAACGTATCTGTCGGAAGAGAGTTTGGTGTCGAAAAATTTGTTAGAAAAGAATTTGTTGGAAGAGAGTTTGAAGCTTGAGTTTTGAGATTTGGCTTTATGTTTATAGGATCAGTAGCTTGTGATGGGTATTCAAAATTGTTATTGTGTAGTACTTGTTGAGTTAATGGTATAAATTTAAACATATTAGCGCTTCCCAATAATTAATTACATAATATGACTTAAATTATAATATTTCTTTGAGAAAAATCAACGAAATAGTCAATTTTCAATAGATCTTATAAGCTGATTTTGCAACTTAAAATAAACTATTGATGTAAGGTAATTTACTAGGGCGGGTAAATAGTATTTTATTTAACCCGCCCTAGTTATAAAAAAAATATTTATACACTAACAATTAAAATTATTCGTTAAGTGGAAAAAATGGTTCTTATGATGACTCGGAATTCTCGCCAGTCATTTCGGAATAATCACTAGTAATATCGGTGTTTTCTGAACTTTGTAGATCATTTTTTCCTAAGACTTGATTTACCATCTGTATAAAATTAGCATTAGCATTAGCGTCTATGACTCTTGCTTGTGTATGCGTTAATACTTGATTTAATTGATGTGGCGTTAGATTAGAAATATTTGCATTTTGTCGAGAAACTGCTGCCCAGCCGTGCTCATTAGTTGTATTGTATTTGTTATTTATCGTCATATTATTTCCTTGTGATTAATTGCAGCGACATTATAATTTTTGTTTTGTGAAAATCAATAAAAATATTGCATTTTCAATAATTTTTATAAATTTATTGCGTAATAATTTAAAATAAACTATTGATGTAAGATGGGTAAATACTATTTAACCCATCCTAGTTATAAAAAATATTTATATACTAACAATTAAAATTATTATCTTTGATTGTGTGTAGTGTTTACAAAATATTAATATAAAATTACTCGTCAAGTGAGAAAGTTCCTTCTTCTGATGAATTGCCAACATCTCCGACAATTTTGCTGCTTTCTGAGCTGTGTAGATGATCATTTCCTAACGGTTGATCTAATTGGCTTGTCGACTCGGCATCAGTTTTTATGAGGTTTACTTCTTCTTTAGACGCCAATAATTGCTCTTCCGCTGACTTAAAATTCTCTGCGTTTTGTCGGTAAGCTCGTGCCAAACCTTGATTATTATGAGTTGTCTCTGATGATCTTGTTGGAGTTTGAAGATTCGTTGTATTGTGTTGTTTACGTATAGTCATGTTATGTTCCTTTATAATAATTACAGCCAAATTATAATTTTTCTTCTGTGAAAATCAATGAAAAGAGTAAATTTCCGATAGGTTTTATAACTTGATTGTGTAATTTAAAATAAACTAGGTTACCGAGGATAATTACATTTATGGTTACTAATGCGCTGTATATAATATCGGCTGGATAGTGCATAGCTAATGTTATTCTTGAAGTTGCAACAATCAACACCAATCCATACATTAATATTTTTAAAAACCAATTCAAATATCTATGCAGAACGTAAGTAACTAAAATGCAAAGACCAGTGTGAGCGCTTGGAAAAGAAGAGAGACATCTTTCTTTTGCTATATCAGCTATTGTAATAAAATCAGATAGTGGTAGTGAGCAAAATGGTCTTGGCATATTAACTAGAAACTTAAAGGCGGTGAAAGTTAGACCAAATATAGTGTAAATAATGCCAATTCGTACCAATTCATAAAATATGTTTTGAAAATATATTTCTTTATTACGTAAATTTTTGATTTTTATATAGAAATAAATACAATATATGATATAAATAATAGCGAAATTGCCAATAAAAAACATTTTTGAAAATAAATACAAAATTTGTGGCAATGGGTAAATATTTGTTAATTGGTTAAGGTGGATAAATAATGTTTTGTTTAACCCATCCCAATTGTAAAAAAAATTATACATATAATATATTTAAAATAAAATATTTGAGTAACTTGAAATTATATTAAAACTCTATATTTGGCAATATAATGAAATGAGAATTTAAATAGCTATCTATTAATTAATGCTTTTCTTTGCATAAAATCCTTGCAATGCGAAAAAAAGTTAAGTATAGTTCTGAAAAATTTCGTTTAAATATTAGTACCAGATGATAATAATAAAATTATTATCTGATAAATTTTTATAATTAAAAAAGTAGAAGAAGTTAAATGCCAACAAACAATCAATTGGTCAGATTTGGTAGAAAATCTAAGGTCAGAAAAAGTAAATCGCCTGCTCTTAAGTCGAATCCTTTCCTAAAAGGTGTGTGTGTAATCGTAAAAACTGTAACACCTAAGAAACCAAACTCAGCTCTGCGTAAAATTGCAAGAGTTCGTTTGAGTAATGGTGAATACGTGAACGCTTATATACCAGGTGAGGGGCATAATCTTCAAGAGCACTCTGCGGTATTGGTCAGAGGTGGTAGGGTTCCAGATCTTCCAGGTGTGAAATACCACATTGTTCGTGGTGCTTTAGATACCCAAGGTGTCAAGGGGCGTAAGCAAGGCCGTTCACGTTACGGTACTTCTTCTAAAGGTGGAAAATAATATTAAAATCGATATAAGGTAAAAAATGTCCCGACGTCATGCAGCTGAGAAAAGAATAATTAGTCCAGATACAAGATATAAAAGTGTACTGCTATCTAAGTTTATTAATAACATAATGATGAGTGGAAAAAAGTCACTCGCAGAAAGATTAGTATATGGTGCATTTGATAGAGTTGAGAAAAAACATGGTGCTGATCCATTTAAAACTTTCAATGATTGTATGAATAATGTGAAGCCATATGTAGAAGTAAAATCTGTTAGAGTTGGTGGTGCAAACTATCAAGTTCCATCGCCTGTAGATGAAAAAAGGGGTTATGCTCTTGCAACTCGCTGGGTAATCGATGCTGCAGCTAAACGTTCTGGTAGAAGTATGATTGAAAAATTAGCTGAAGAATTTTTTGATGCAGCTAACAGCCGTGGTGTTGCGATTAAAAAAAGAGAAGATACTCATAAAATGGCAGAAGCTAATAAAGCTTTCTCTCACTTTGCTCAAAGATCATAAGGTAAATCATGCTTAAGAAACAATTATCTGAAGTCCGTAATATTGGTATTTGTGCTCATATTGATGCGGGTAAAACAACGACCACAGAGCGTATCCTTTACTATACAGGTAAATCTCATAATATAGGTGAAGTTCACGATGGTGGAGCAACAATGGACTGGATGGAACAAGAGCAAGAAAGAGGTATTACAATTACTTCTGCTGCAACTACTTGTTTTTGGAAAGATAAAAGAATTAACATTATTGATACTCCTGGTCACGTTGATTTTACTATTGAAGTTGAAAGATCGCTAAGAGTGCTTGATGGTGCAATTACTGTATTTGACGGTGTTGCTGGTGTTGAGCCGCAATCTGAAACAGTTTGGCGTCAAGCGGATAAATATAACGTTCCAAGAATGTGTTTTGTTAACAAATTGGACAGAGCTGGTGCGGATTTTTACAGATGTGTTGATATGATATCTGATAGACTTGGTGCTAAACCTCTTGTTATCCAATTACCAATCGGTGTTGAAGAGGATTTTATTGGTGTTGTTGATCTTGTCAAAATGCAGTCAATAATTTGGAAAAATGAAGCTTTAGGAGCTGAGTTTACTTATGGTGAAATTCCTGCAGATTTAATAGATCAAGCTGATGAGTATAGATTAAAATTACTTGAAACTGCGGTTGAAGTAGACGATGTAATATTTGAAAAATATTTAGCTGGTGAAGAGTTGACTGAAGATGAAATAAAATTATGTATTAGAAAGGGTACTATCAGTGGTGCTTTTGTCCCAATAACATGTGGTACTGCTTTTAAAAATAAAGGTGTTCAGCCATTGCTTGATGCAGTTATTGACTATTTACCATCTCCATTAGATATACCGGCCATTAAAGCAATTGATTCGAAAACTGGAGATGAGAGAGCGGTTGAGAGTTCTGTAGAGGGTCCTTTTACTGCCCTTGCATTTAAAATTATGACAGATCCTTTTGTTGGATCTTTAACATTTGCTAGAATATATTCAGGCAAGTTATCTGCTGGTTCTTCGGTGATTAATACTGTCAAGAATCAAAAAGAAAGAGTTGGTCGTATGTTGCTTATGCATGCTAATGATCGTGAAGATATAAAAGATGCTGTAGCTGGTGATATTGTTGCGATTGCGGGTTTAAAAAATACTACGACTGGTGATACATTATGTGCTGAAGGGGTTAACATCATCTTAGAGAGAATGGAATTTCCTGAGCCTGTGATTCAGCTTGCAGTAGAACCAAAATCAACTGCCGATCAAGAGAAAATGAGTTTAGCATTAGCAAAACTTGCGTCTGAAGATCCTTCATTAAGGGTGAGTACTAATGAAAGCGGACAAACTAATATTGCTGGAATGGGAGAGCTTCATCTTGAAATCATCGTTGATAGAATGAAAAGAGAATTCAAGGTTGAAGCAAATGTTGGTGCTCCTGAAGTAGCTTATCGTGAGACAATTACTACTTCTCATGAGATTGATTATACGCATAAAAAACAATCGGGTGGTGCTGGGCAATTTGCTAGAGTAAAAATCATTTTTGAACCAGGTGAAACTGGTAGTGGTTTTGTATTTGATAGTAAAATTGTTGGTGGTTCTGTTCCAAAGGAATTTATTCCTGGTGTGGAAAAAGGTATAAAAAATATTATGGATTCTGGTGTAGTTGCTGGTTACCCAATGATTGACTTTAAGGCAACATTAATTGATGGTGCTTATCACGATGTAGATTCAAGCGTTCTTGCTTTTGAAATTGCAGCTAAAAATGCCTTTAGAGAAGGTATGCCGAAAGCTGGTGCTAAATTGCTAGAACCGTTGATGAAGGTAGAAGTTATTACTCCTGAAGATTATATGGGTGATATTATTGGTGATTTAAATGCCAGAAGAGGAAGCATTCAAAACATGGAGCCTAGAGGTAATGCGCAGGTAATAACTGCTCATGTGCCCCTTGCTGAAATGTTTGGATATGTCAATACATTAAGGTCGATGTCTCAAGGTAGAGCTCAATATAGTATGGAATTTAATAATTATGCTCTAGTTCCTCAGCAGGTAGTAGAGACGATTTTAAGTAAAAAAAATAAATAATTTTAAATAAAATTATTTATAGTAATATACAATAGATTAAAAAAGAAGTAAATATTTCTTGATAATATATTGTAAATATGATAGGAGTGTAGCTCAATTGGTAGAGCGCCGGTCTCCAAAACCGGAGGTTGCGGGTTCGATGCCTGTCGCTCCTGCCACTTTTGCTTTTGAAATAAATTAGGTCATATGTTAAAGAAATTAAAACTGTATAAATTTTTTGACCAAGTAAAACAAGAAGCAAAAAAAGTTGTGTGGCCTGAAAAAAAAGAGTTGATTGCTTCTACTTCTATAGTAGTTATAGCAGTATTAGTTTTTAGCTTAGTGACTATGATTTTAGATTACGGGATACATAACTTGATAAGATTTTTGTTAAATATTGGTAAATAGCTTTAAGTGAAGAAATAATTATGGCTAAGTGGTATATACTTCATACAGTATCTGGCTCTGAAAAAGGAGTTAAAAAAACGATTGAAGATCAGATAATAAAGAAAAAAATGTCTGATTCATTTGAGCAAATAGTCGTTCCTGTAGTAGAAGTGCCAGAAATAAAAAGAGGTAAGAAAGTTCTTACTGAGAAAAAATTTATGCCTGGTTATATCTTAATTAAGATGAATATGACTGATGAATCATGGCATTTGGTTAAATCGGTTCCTAAGACAACAGGGTTTTTGGGGAGTAAAACTGTGCCTCAACCTCTGAGTAATATTGAAGTAGAAGCAATATTTAAAAAGCTTGAATCTGAGACTAAAACAGCTAGTTCTACGAGTTTATATAATCTTGGGGATACTGTTCAGGTTATTGATGGGCCGTTTGATACGTTCTCAGGTACGGTCGAAGAAATAGATATTGTTACTCAAAAATTAAAAGTATCTGTTTCGATTTTTGGTAAAGCAACGCCAATTGAGTTGGGTTTTACTCAAGTTAAAAAAAATTGAGATATAAAAATATAAATTAAAGATTAATGCAAATATAATTTTAAGGATAAGTTCATGGCTAAGAAAATTACTGGTTATATAAAATTAACTATTCCATCTGGAAAAGCAAATCCATCACCACCTGTTGGACCTGCGCTAGGGCAAAAAGGTGTGAATATTATGGAATTTTGTAAAGCATTTAATGCTGCAACTAGTTCTATTGAACCAGGGACTCCAACGCCTGTGGTTATTACAGTGTATGTTGATAAAAGTTTTAGTTTTATTACAAAAACTCCTCCGGCATCATTTTTCTTAAAAAAGTTTGCAAAAATTACTAAAGGTTCTAGTGCAACTAAGAAAGAAGCTTTTGTTGGTAGTGTAACAATGGCTGATTGTGAAGAGATTGCTAAAATTAAAATGCAAGATTTGAATGCTAATGATTTAACTGCAGCTGCAAAAATTATTGCTGGAACAGCTGAGTCTATGGGGCTTGAAATAATTAAAAGCTAAATGAAAATTATAGAGGCGAATTAAGATTATGGGAAAAAAAATAATAGCAGCAAGATCAGAGTTGGATCAAACTAAACTTTACTCGGTTAAGGATGCAATAAAAATTTTGAAACAAGCTAGTTTTGTGAAATTTGATGAAGTTTTAGAGGTTGCAATTAATCTTGGTGTTGATCCAAGACATTCGGATCAAATGGTTCGTGGTGTTGTGTCTCTTCCTGCTGGGCTTGGTAAGGAAGTAAAAGTTGCAGTAATTTGTAAAGATGAAAGAGTTTCTGAAGCAAAAGATGCTGGAGCAGATATAGCTGGTTCAATTAATATTATAGATGATATTAAAGCGGGTAAAGTTGACTTTGATGTTTGTATTGCAACGCCAGATATGATGGGTATTGTTGGGCAAGTTGCAAGAGTTCTTGGTCCTAAAGGTTTGATGCCAAATCCAAAGCTTGGAACTGTTACTGCTGATATTGCTACGGCAGTAAAAAATGCAAAAAGTGGTCAAGTTGAATATAGAGTGGAAAAAGCTGGTATCGTTCACGCTGGACTTGGTAAGATTTCGTTTAATGAAGAAGATCTGGTTAAAAACGTTGAAGCTTTTGTTAGTTCTGTCATTAAGGCAAAACCAGCTGGAGCCAAAGGCACATATGTAAAGAAAATTCATATGTCAACAACGATGGGTCCTTCTGTGAAAGTTGATCTATCAACAATTTCTAACTAGAAACATTTGGAGAATATAAAGTGTTAAGATCTAAAAAGAAAATTTTTGTAGCAGAATTAGAGGGAGTTTTTAAAACTTCAAGTTCTATAATCGTAACACATTATCATGGGCTTACGGTTTCAGAAATAACAAGGCTTCGTAGAAACTTAAGAGAAAATGGTGCTTCGTTTAAGGTTGTAAAAAACACTCTTTCTAATATAGCGGCATTAAATGTGGGTAATGCTCATAATTCAAGTATGTATTCTGGACCAACTGCAATTGCTTATTCAGAAGATCCAGTAGCTGCTGCAAAAGGAGTAGTAGAGTTTGCTAAAACTAACAATAATTTGAAAATTATTGGTGGTATAGTGAACAATACAATTTTAGATATAAGTGCTGTACAACAACTTGCCAAATTGCCGTCACTTGATGAGCTTAGAGGTAAAATTGTTGGTCTTATACAAGCACCAGCTGCAAATCTTGCAAGACTTATGCAAGCTCCAGCTGGTGCTTTAGCGAGAGTTACAAGGGCTCACGCTGAAAAAAATTAATCATATAAAAAGTTTTATTAAAGAGGAAAAAATTATGGCAGATTTAACAAAAATCGTAGAGGAACTATCATCTCTAACAGTAATGGAAGCAGCAGATCTTTCGAAATTACTAGAAGAAAAGTGGGGTGTATCTGCAGCAGCGCCAGTAGCAGCAGCAGCGGCAGCAGCTCCAGTAGAAGCAGCATCTGAAAAAACTGAATTTGATGTTATTTTAGCTTCAGCTGGTGATAAAAAAATTGAAGTTATTAAAGTTGTAAGAGCGTTAACTGGTCTTGGTTTAAAAGAAGCTAAAGATTTAGTTGATGGTGCTCCATCACCTGTAAAGCAAGGTATTTCAAAATCTGATGCTGATAAGATTAAAACTGATCTTGAAGCTGCTGGTGCTAAAGTAGAAATTAAATAATTTCTACTAAAATAAAAAATTCTGTTTTAGTTTTTTATAAATTATATATAAGTTGTATTTTTGTATTTGATTTTTTAAATAAATACATAAGTGCAGCTTATATGTATAAATTGAAATTAAATTAGTGTATATACAACTTTAATTAGAAAATTTAAGTTGCTAACCATGAAAATAATTTTTGGTGTTTTAAACAAAATTTATATTGTGCAATCACGGCAAAATGCTGTGAATTTAAGTCATTTATATTTAAAAAGCCAATACATAACTAATCGATAAAATATCTGGAGATCCTATGCTGCAATCCTTACAAAATAGTAAGAGAGTTAGAAAAAACTTCGGTAAAATCAATTTGGTTGCATCAATACCAAACCTGATCGAAATTCAAAAAAAATCGTACGAAGATAGTTTTTTACAACTATATGTACCTGAAAATGAGAAAAAAAATAGAGGTTTGCAAAATGTGCTCACTTCTATTTTTCCTATTCAAGATCCTTCAAATACAGCAACACTTGAATTTGTAAAATACTCTTTTGATCAACCAAAATATGATGTGGAAGAGTGTGTGCAAAGAGGCTTAAGTTATGTATCTGGTCTTAAAGTAACATTGCGTTTAAGCGTGTGGGATATTGATGAGGCAACGGGTGCTAAGGAAATTAAGGGCATAAAAGAACAGGAAGTATATATGGGTGATGTCCCATTTATGACTGAAAATGGTACTTTTATTATTAATGGCACTGAGCGTGTAATTGTTTCGCAAATGCATAGATCACCAGGTGGTTTTTTCTATCATGACGAGGGGAAAACTCACTCGTCTGGTAAATTTTTATATTCTGCAAGAATTATTCCTTACAGAGGTTCTTGGCTTGATTTTGAATTTGATGCAAAAGATATTATATTCATTAGAATTGATCGAAAAAGAAAATTACCAGTGACTAGTTTGCTTTATGCAATTGGCATGACGCGTGCTGAGATTCTTAGCACCTATTATCAAAACGAAGTTTATGAATATAGCAAAAAAGGTTGGATTAAAGAATTTGATCCAAGTGATGTTATGGTTCAAAGATTAAATTCTGATTTGATCAATGCAGAAAATAATGAAATAATATTGAAAGCTGGGCAAAAAATTACTCCAAGATTGGCGAAAAAATATGCTGAAGATGGATTAAAGAAAATTTTAGTTCAAGACGATGTTATTGTGGGCAACTATATTGGTAAGGAAATTATTGATAGTAGCAGCGGTGAAGTATTAGTTGCTTTAGGTGAGCAAATTACTGACGATATTATTAAAGGTTTAGTTGAAGCAAAAGTTAAATCAATTATTACTTTAAAAGTTCCATCGCAAAGTGATGCATATATAAGAAATACATTATTTGCTGATAAAAATAGTGATCAAGCATCTGCCTTAATGGATATATTTCGTGTTCTTCGTCCAGGTGAGCCATCAACTGTCGATGCTGGAGCGGCTTTATTTGAAAATATGTTTTTTGATGCAGCTAGATATGACTTATCTGAAGTTGGTAGAATTAAATTGAATTCTCGTTTAGATATTAATGTTGCTGAGGAGAAGACTTGTTTAACGAAAGATGATATTAAAGCTATTGTTAAAGTTTTAATTGATTTAAAAGATGGTAAGGGATCAGTTGATGATATTGATCATTTGGGAAACAGACGCGTGAGATCAGTGGGTGAATTGATTGAAAATCAATTCAGAATTGGCTTGGTTCGTATGGAAAAATCAATTCTTGAGCGCATGAATGCTGTAGATATTGATGCAGTTATGCCGCATGATTTGGTTAATTCTAGAGTTCTAGGATCTGTTGTTAAAGAATTTTTTAGTACCTCGCAACTTTCCCAATTTATGGATCAAACTAACCCATTATCAGAAATCACTCATAAAAGAAGATTATCTGCTTTAGGTCCTGGTGGCGTGAGTCGTGATCGTGTTGGTTTTGAAGTCCGTGACGTGCATCCAACACATTATGGTCGAATATGTCCTATTGAAACTCCTGAAGGGCAAAATATTGGCTTGATTAATTCAATGTCAACTTTTGCTAGAGTTAATAAATATGGTTTTATTGAAAGCCCATATAGAAAAGTAGAAAATGGATTTGTTACTGATGATGTTGTATATTTAACTGCAAACGATGAAGCTAAATATAAAATTGCTCAAGCTGATATGGAAATTAGAGCGGACGGCAGAATTTTAGCAGATATAGTTAGTTGCCGATTTGAAACTGGTAATTTTGTATCAGTTACTCCTGAAGAAGTTGATTTTATAGATGTGACACCAATGCAGGTAGTATCTGTTGCAGCTTCATTAATTCCATTTTTAGAAAATGATGATGCTAACAGAGCATTAATGGGATCAAACATGCAGCGCCAAGCTGTACCTTTGGTTACTACGGACGCTCCTTTAGTTGGGACGGGTATCGAAGCAGTTGTTGCTAGAGATTCTGGAGCAGCAATTGTTGCTCTTCATGATGGCTTGGTTGTTGAAGTTGACGCAGAAAGAATAGTGGTGCAAACATTAGAGCGCAAGCAAAATGGTGCGCCTGAAGTTGATATTTACACATTGATGAAATATCAAAAATCAAATCATAATACTTGTATTAATCAAAAGCCATTAGTAGTTGTTGGTCAAAAAGTAAGACAAGGTGAAGTGATTGCTGATGGTCCTGCGATTGATCAAGGAGAGATAGCTCTTGGGCGTAATATGCTTGTAGCATTCATCGCTTGGAGAGGTTATAATTTTGAAGATTCAATTTTGATTTCTGAAAGAATTGTTAAAGATGACGTCTTTACTTCTATTCATATTGAAGAATTTGAGGTTGTTGCGCGTGACACTAGACTTGGTCCTGAAGAAATTACTAGGGACATGCCAAATGTAGGTGAAGAAGCGCTACGAAATCTTGATGAAGTTGGAATCGTGCATATTGGTGCTGAAGTAAAACCAGGTGATATATTAGTTGGTAAAGTCACACCAAAAAGTGAATCGCCAATGACGCCAGAGGAAAAATTACTAAGAGCAATTTTTGGTGAAAAAGCATCTGATGTAAGAGATACTTCGTTATATGTTCCACCTGGTGTGGCTGGGACTGTTGTAGAAGTACGTGTATTGTCACGTCGTGGCGTTGAAAAAGATGAGCGTGCTATAACAATTGAAAAACAGCATGTTGAAAAGCTAGCAAAAGATAGAGACGATGAGATTGAAATCATTGATCGTTTTGTATTCATGCGTTTGCAGAAAATTTTGGAAGGGCAAACTATCGTTAGTGGTCCAAAATCTGTTAAAGCGGGATTAAAAATTGATAGTGAAATATTTGCAGCTCTTTCTAAAGGTCAATATTGGCAATTAATTGTTGAAGACACTAATGTAATGAGTGAAATCGAGCAAATTAAGCAACAATATGATGAAAAGAAGCATGCTTTAAACAAACGTTTTAATAATAAAGTGGAAAAACTACAAGGTGGTGATGATCTACCTCAAGGAGCATTAAAAGTTGTAAAAGTATTCATTGCTACAAAGCATAAATTACAACCAGGTGATAAGATGGCTGGTCGTCATGGTAATAAGGGTGTTATATCACGTATTATGCCAGAAGAAGATATGCCATTTTTGGAAGATGGTACTGTAATTGATGTAGTATTGAATCCCTTAGGTTTGCCATCTCGTATGAATGTTGGACAAATTTTAGAGACGCATCTTGGTTGGGCTGCTAAGAATCTTGGACACAAGGTTGGGGGCATGCTAGATAAATATAGTAACAACGATATTGATGTTGAATCAATAAAAGATTTCGTTTGTGAAATTTATAAAAATAGCGAAACTGAGCGGCAAATTAAAGATCTGAATAAAGAGGATTTCTTAGAATTTTGTGAAAATCTTAAAAAAGGCGTTTATTTTGCAACTCCAGTGTTTGATGGAGCAAGAGTTCAAGGCGTTAAAGATATGCTTAAACTGTCAGGTCAGGATGAATCAGGCCAAGTTAGAGTAATTGATGGCAGAACTGGAGAATATTTTGATCGAAACATTACTGTTGGATATAAATATATTCTTAAACTTCACCATTTAGTGGATAATAAAATTCACGCTCGTTCTATTGGTCCTTATAGTCTAGTCACTCAGCAACCACTCGGCGGTAAGTCGCATTTTGGTGGTCAAAGGTTTGGTGAGATGGAAGTATGGGCGCTAGAGGCTTATGGTGCTGCATTTACATTACAAGAATTACTAACAGTAAAATCAGACGATGTAACTGGAAGAATTAAGATTTATGAGAGCATTGTTAAAGGTGATCATAATTTCAGTTCAGGTCTGCCAGAATCATTTAATGTGATGATTAAAGAATTTAGATCATTATGTTTAAATGTTCAGTTAGAAGAGAATTCTTAAATTATTTAGCGCTTGTATTTAATATGAGCGCTAATTATTAGAAATATTTTTAGTTACGCTTAAAGCGTTCATATGAGTTTAGTTTGAGGAAAACCTAATATGTCACAGATCAATTTTTACGGTCAGTTGAATAGTACGCAACAATTTGATCAAATCAAAATTAATATTGCTAGCCCTGATCAGGTTCGCTCATGGTCTTATGGTGAAGTTACCAAGCCAGAAACAATTAACTATCGAACATTTAAACCTGAAAAAGAAGGTTTATTTTGTGCGAGAATATTTGGTCCAGTAAAAGACTTTGAATGTTTGTGCGGTAAATATAAGCGCATGAAATATAGAGGCGTGACATGTGAAAAATGTGGTGTTGAAGTGACCACTTCAAGAGTTAGACGTGAGCGCATGGGTCATATCGAGCTTGCTGCTCCTGTTGCACATATTTGGTTTTTGAAATCACTACCTTCTAGGATTAGTACGTTACTTGATGTAACTATGAAAGATTTGGAGAAAATATTATATTTTGAGAATTATGTAGTAGTTGAACCAGGCATGTCGCCGATGCAAAAAGGTGATTTATTATCTGAAGATGCATATATCAAAGCTCAAGATGAATATGGTGAAGATAGTTTCATTGCCATGATTGGCGCTGAAGTTGTACAAAAATTATTATCAGAGTTGAATTTACCTGAATTAAGAGATCAATTAAAAACAGAATTATTTGAAACTTCATCTGAGACTAAGAAGAAAAAATTAATCAAAAGACTAAAGTTAGTTGAAGATTTTTTATCCTCAGGTAATAAGCCTGAATGGATGATCATGGATGTGTTACCAGTAATTCCGCCTGAAATCAGGCCTTTGGTAATGCTTGATGGTGGAAGATTTGCAACATCTGATTTAAATGAACTTTATAGAAGAGTAATTAATAGAAATAATCGTCTTAGAAGATTACTTGAGCTGAAGGCGCCAGATATCATTATTCGTAATGAAAAGCGTATGCTTCAAGAATCAGTTGATGCATTATTTGATAACGGTCGTCGTGGTAAAGTTGTTAAGAATGCTAATAAAAGACCATTTAAATCTTTAAGTGATATGCTTAAAGGTAAGCAAGGACGTTTCCGCCAGAATCTACTTGGTAAAAGGGTAGATTATTCTGGTCGTTCTGTAATTGTGGTTGGTCCAGAGATGAAGCTTCATCAATGTGGTTTACCTAAAAAGATGGCGTTAGAATTATTCAAACCATTTATATACTCAAAGCTTGAATTATATGGTATTGCAACAACAATTAAGGCGGCTAAAAAGATTGTTGAAGCTGAAAAAGTTGAAGTTTGGGATATATTAGAAGAAGTTATAAGAGAACATCCAGTTTTATTAAACCGTGCTCCAACGCTTCACCGTTTAGGTATTCAAGCTTTCGAACCATTATTGATCGAAGGTAAAGCAATTCAACTTCATCCATTAGTTTGTACAGCATTTAATGCTGACTTTGATGGAGACACAATGTCTGTTCATGTGCCATTATCAATTGAAGCTCAGCTTGAAGCTAGGGTTCTTATGATGTCTACTAATAATATTTTAAGTCCAGCAAATGGTAAGCCAATTATCTCAGCTGATAAAGATATTGTTCTTGGACTTTATTATTTGACATTATCTCTGGATAACGAGCCTGGAGAAGGCATGATTTTTGATAATATAAATGAATTAGAATTTGCACTATTTGAAAAAGTAATTACTTATCATTCAAAAATTAAATATAGAGCAAATATTTTAAATGCAGACGGAGAATTTATTCAGTCAATAGTTGACACTACGGCTGGAAGAGTGATTATGTCTCAATTACTACCAAAAGGTAATAGCTTAGATTTTAGGCTGTTGAACAAAGAAATGACTAAGAAAAATATTTCAAGTGCAATTGATTCTGTCTATCGTTTCTGTGGACAAAAAGCAACTGTAATATTTGCTGATAAATTAATGGAACTTGGATTTAAGCATGCTTGTAGTTCTGGTGTTTCATTTGGTATGGATGACATGGTTATACCATTAGATAAAACTAAATTTATCAATGAGACAACTGAATTAGTTAATGAATTTGAGCAACAATACCTTGAAGGTTTAATCACGCATGGTGAAAAATTTAATAAGGTAGTTGATGCTTGGACAGATTGTACGGATAAAGTTGCTTCTAAAATGATGGAAGAGATTTCTTTGTCGTCAAAAAACTCAATGAATAAAACATCTCAGCAAAAACTTAACTCAATTCACATGATGGCAATATCAGGTGCAAGGGGGTCCGCAGCTCAGATTAAGCAGCTAGCAGGAATGAGGGGATTGATGACAAAACCTTCTGGTGAAATTATTGAAACACCAATTAAATCAAATTTTAAAGAAGGCTTAACGGTTCGTGAATATTTCAACTCAACGCATGGTGCGCGTAAAGGATTAGCTGATACAGCATTGAAGACAGCAAACTCAGGTTATTTAACCAGAAAATTAGTTGATGTTGCTCAAGATTGTATAATCACTGAGCTTGATTGTGGAACTAAAGATGGCATTGAAGTCAAAACGATTATTGAAGGTGGAGAAGTTATAGTTTCTCTGGCTGATCAAATCTTGGGAAGAGCGGTTGCAGTTGATACATATCATCCAGTTAGTGGAGAAATCTTAGTTACTGCTGGTCAGTTAATCAATGAAGAACAACTTGATAAAATTGAATCATCAGGTTTAGATTTAATTAATATAAGATCAGTGCTGACTTGTAAAACTAAAGACGGGGTTTGTGCTCACTGTTATGGTAGAGATCTAGCCACTGGAATGTTAGTATCAATTGGTGAAGCTATTGGTGTTATTGCTGCACAATCAATTGGACAACCAGGAACTCAGCTTACAATGAGAACGTTCCACATTGGTGGAGCTGCAACTAAAGGAGCTGAAGTTTCATCTATTGAAGCATCATATGAAGCTAAAGTAAAAATCAAGGGACGTAATTTAGTTATCAACTCAGAAGGAAAACAAATCGTTATGAGTCGTGCATGTGAGGTATTATTAGTTGATGATAAAGGTAATGAACGTTCACGCTTTAAGATTCCTTATGGAGCAAGGTTAATAGTTGATGATGGCTATAAAGTAGAAAAAGGTCAAAAACTAGCTGAGTGGGATCCTTATACTCTGCCAATTATTACTGAAAAATCTGGTAAAGTTATATTTACAGATATGATCGAGGGTTTATCGATCAGAACTGTTGTTGATGATGCAACTGGAATTTCAAGTAAAGTAATTATTGAATCTAAGCAATATTCAAAGGGAGCAGATTTAAGACCTCGTATTCAATTAATTGATGCAAAAGGTAAACCTGTAGAACTACCAAATGGTATGGAAATAAAGCATTACCTACCTGTAGGAGCTGTTTTAAGTATTGAAGATGGCTCAGATGTTGCTGCTGGCGATATTCTTGCTCGTATTCCACGTGAGTCAACAAAAACTCGTGATATTACTGGTGGTTTGCCAAGAGTAACTGAGCTTGTTGAGGCAAGACATCCTAAGGATCATGCTGTTATTGCTGAAGTTGATGGTCGGATTGAATTTGGTAAAGATTATAAATCAAAAAGAAGAGTTGTTTTATATCCAGCAGATGGAACAGAGCCAATCGAATATATGCTGCCTAAAGGTAAACACGTTGTAGTAAATGAAGGGGATTTTGTTAAACGTGGTGATATGATTATTGATGGTAATCCAGTATTACAGGATATTCTGAAAGTAATGGGTATTGAGGCGCTAGCTCGCTATATGGTTGCAGAAATTCAAGCAGTTTATAGATTGCAAGGTGAAAAAATTGATGATAAGCATATCGAAGTAATTATTAGTCGCATGTTGCAAAAAGTTGAAATCACTCATTCGGGTGATTCAACAATGCTTGTGGGTGAGCAGATTGATTTACGCAGCTTAAAAGAAATTAATGCAAAAATTATTGCAGAAAAGAGAGAGCCTGCAAGATTTGAGCCAGTACTACAAGGCATTACAAAAGCATCATTGCAGACAAATTCATTTATCTCGGCTGCGTCTTTTCAAGAAACTACGAAAGTATTAACTGAAGCGGCTGTTGCTGGTAAGACTGATTACTTAAAAGGTCTAAAAGAAAATGTGATTGTCGGTAGACTAATTCCATCTGGAACAGGTTTTTATATGGCAATGGCTAAAAAACAGGCTGCAGAAAAAGATAGAATTTATTTAGAGAATAAAAAATAATTATATTTTTAGAATAAATGGAGTTACAAGTAAGCTACTTAATAAGTACCTTACTTGTAGCTCTTCCTAAGATTAGTGTTATAAAATACTATTGTTTTTTAAATTTATATTTAATGAACAATATATCAATTAACATAGATACAAATATTGTAATAAATATATATTTTATAAGCATCGTCGTGTATTGTTCTCTTTCAAGAATAGACTTCTTAAAATCACTAGAATTTTCATAGTATCTGATATCAGATTGTAAAATG
Organism: Rickettsiales bacterium; assembly: GCA_003963235.1. Lineage (GTDB taxonomy): Bacteria > Pseudomonadota > Alphaproteobacteria > Rickettsiales > Rickettsiaceae > Megaera_A. The sequence continues at coordinate 15,555 of RXKF01000064.1, read as the reverse complement.
GGGTTTTCTGGGTTAGGATCATTTCTTGCTTCGAAAAGTTTATTATTTTGTTCTAATATAATAAATTGATCTAAATGATCATTCAGTTCACGTTTTATCATAGTGTTTACTGTATTTATCATGTATATCGTAACTAATAAAATTATATAAAATAATAAACCAAAAAAAGGACGTCTAAATATTAATTTTCTTGCAAAAAAAATAAAGAAGAATAGAGTAATTGATATGAACTCATATGACAGTAATATGTTTGACATGATAAAATATAAATATTTGATTAAAATATACAAAAATATCATAACAAAATTTTTAATAACTTAAATTAATAATTTTGATGTTATGATTATAACCATTTTAAAAATATACTAAGTAAGAAAAAACATCACTAATTCCACTTATATAAGAAAATTACTCATAAAATTATTGCAAAGATTAATTATTTTCTAATAAACTGTTATTATTACTCTTAAACACACTATATTTAAACAATGAAATATAAAATTTTAATATTACTAAGTGTAGTTTTATTTTCTTTAAATAGTTATGCAGAAATGTATTCTGCAAATACTATTGAGGAAATTAATAACAGCATTTTATCTTCATTAGAGCAGCGTGACGCCAAGAAAACACTCGTAATTATGCCTCTAAAAGATTTTATAATCGAGCCTGAAGATCCTGCTTTTTATGCGAATGATGAAAAAGCAAGGATAGTCATTGGTAAAGCGATTAAAAAAATAAAAGCATCGACTAATTCTTATTTGGATGAGCTAATTTTAACTGAATATACTCATAAATTTACAGATGATTATATTTTAACATTTATCAACAATTTGCAGAAAAAAAATACACCATTAATAGTAGTTTCTCGCAACCTGTCTGGTAGTTTTAATAAAATAGAATATCTTGAAGCTTGGACTTGGAAATATTTATTTGATCACGATATAGATCTATCTAAAAGTCCTATTGGCTTAAATCAATTGATCTTTGATAAACAATATAAAAAAATCAAAGGTTCATATCCAACTTTTTATAAAGGTTTGTTGTCGTGTAATTCAGATTCAAATGAAAATTCTCCACAAAGCATTATCATAAGCTTACTTTTCAATAGTTTAAAATGGGTACCAGATGTAGTTTATGTGATTGATAAAGATGAAAATTATATTTATTCACTAATAGAGCAGTTTAAGTCAGTAAAGCCAGATATTCAAGTTCATGGCTATGTATATGCGCCAGCAAAGATAGAAAACACTAAAATTAATATCACAGACTTAACAAATTTTTGGAATAAACTGGTTAGCAAGCTTAATTCTGTAACTAGAAAAGAAACAAGAAAAAATAATAATCCTTATGAATAACTTATTAGTAAAAATCACAGTCTTAGTTGTATCAATCTTTTTAGTCCATAATGTCAGTGCAGAGCTCATTACGGCACCATCGCTTGACTCTTCGAGCATGAAAGAGATGATTAACTGGGTTGATAAGGATACAACAATTATCATTGCTGTGGATGATGTGATTACTATTCCAAAGTCAAAAATGTTTGCGCTTGGAGCAAATCCCAACAAACAATTTATTAATAATTTAGTATCGTTGAGTAAACAACAACCAGCATATAAAACAGTGATTGCCAGTTGGTTTCAGCAAAGGCAAATAAAATTGGTTGATGAAAATTGGATCAGTTTTATTGAAAATGCAAAAGCAAAAGGTGCAACAATTTATGGTTTGTGCTCAATGCCAATACAACTAACTAATATTGAAGAAAAAAGATATCTGGAATTAAAACATTTGGGTATTAATTTCTCAAGCGAAGTGAACAAGCAATCGCAATTAATAATTTCAAGTAAACAAAAATGGGCTTCTAGTTTTTATAAAGGTATTATTTTTATAGGTCCATATAGTAAGTCACAAGCAATATTAGATTTTATTCGTGTTACCAATCATATTCCACCTAAATTATTGGTTATTGATAGTGTTGATAATGATTTATCCAAAATTGATAACAGCTTAAAAATATTCAATATGTATTTTTATAATGTTCATTATCAAGGTGCAAAAAATGCTTTAGATAAGCCTAATCCAGATATAGTTAAATTGCAGCAACAGCAATTAATTTTAAATCTAAAATGGCTTGAAGATGATGCGGCAGAAAAATTATTATTACCAGCTTCACAGTAAATAAATAGATGCTTAAGCAATATCTTCAAAAATTTTTTGCTAATAAATTTTATCCGACAACAAAACGTGATTGGTATGCTGAGAAAGGCTATGTTGGCAATAATGATCAAGAGAAGTTTATTAATTTTCTACAAAATCAGCAATTCGAAGGAGAAAAATTTCATACTGAATTTCAGTCAGTAAATCTTTCTCGTCAATTTATTTCAAGTACTGAAGATACAGTACTTGACTCTGTTATGATATCGCCAAATAAATTTAATAACAAAACTATAGTAAACAAAAATTTATACTTTATTTTTTTTCAAGGCAGAGGTGAATATTATGAAAGCAGATTTCGTGACATGGCAATTCAGGCTTATAAAACAGGTGCAAATGTGATTGGATTTAATCCAAAAGGTTTCTGTAGCAGCACTGGGAATACGCAAAAATTAAGTGATATTGTTGAGGATGGCATTGCAGTAATAAAATATTTAATGGATACATATAAATTAAATTCTAATCAAATTATCTTACAAGGAAATTCTCTAGGTGGTGGTGTACAAGAAATGGTTAGTGAATATTTTAGGAAAAATTATAACTATCATTTTAGACAAATTAATAGTAATTCTTTTAAAAATTTATCGGCAGTTATTGCATGTAGCTATAAGATTCCATTCTTAGAATATATAATAAAACCAATTTTATTATATGCGGGATGGGAGATTATCACTAATCGGAATTTTTATAGTACTGGAATATATCGGTGTGTACTTAGGCGTTTAAATGATAGGACTATTCTAAAAGAAGCTGAATTTTTTCATATGATTAATATTGAAAATGATAATAAAAATTGTCCTAATGAATATTGTAAAATAAATAAGTGGTTATATGAAAATTGTCAATTAACGCTTGATGATGATGAAATTGATCCTCACCTGCCAAGCTTAAATCATTTTTATTTCACATATAAAGATTACAGATATTCAGTATATGAGTTGATTAATATCTATATAAATGAATCTAATAAATATGTATAAAAATTGTATAAAAATGCGTCAAAGTATTTAGTTTGTATGATAAAGAATAACTTCGACGCATCAAGAATTACATATTTACTCTAACTTTTAGTGTTCCTGTATGTGAATGGAACTTTTTAGCTAATCCTAAATCATAGCCAGTTGATATTTCATATTTATCAAATTGAAAAGCTTTTAGTGATGCTCCAATATTAAAATATGCTTTAGCTAATTTTTCAGCAGGAGTTGCAATCGGTGGAATATCATCAAATATTTTTACGATAGTAGCTGAATTTTTAGTGCCAAGGGCATAATCAATATTTGCATGCATTTCGGGCATTAATTTAATAGAGCCGCTTATGTTCCCATCATAATTCACTGAAACTCCAACTAAGCCTGATTTTCTATTTGAATTTCTTTTGCTAACTGATCTATTTATACCAAGACCACTTTCAGTATATCCTTTAACATCAATATCTGTATAAGATAGACCTATAGTTGGAATGATATGAACTGGTGAGCTTAAAGCATAGTCATAACCAATTTCTAATTTTGCAGCAACCATATTTGCATTAGTTTTAGCTTTAGCTAAATTATTGGCTAAGTCGCCTGTGGATCTGCTCTTTTTGATCTGAGATTTGCCAAATTGACCTTGTCCTTTTAAAAAAATATCATTTGTTACAATAGCTTTTCCATAAGCAGTAAAAGTATGAGATTTAATATCTTCTTTATTTGTTTTGATAGTTATATTTTTAATATCATTCTTATTGTAAGAGTACGCAACACCAAGCAAAATGTCATCACCAGTATCAGCTCCAATAGTAACGCCTTTTTGGCTTAATTTGTATCCAGGAGCGTTTTTATAGGCATTTTGAGTAGCCTCTGTAAAAGAGCCCTGAATCCAAGCACCATATGATTGTAATAAATCACCTGCGGCTGTGGCTGAAAAGCCATTTATACGTGAATCAACAAGTTCTCTAGTTGTTTGAAGTGAGTTAATCATGCCTTCAGTCAATGCACTATCTGATTTTTGTACTGCTGGAACTGTTGATGCATCTTTTACATCAGTTACCATAAAAACATCTAGGTAAGCAATAAGTTGCTCTGTTTTTTGAATAATAACATCTTTTATATATTTATTGTTAACTAATGCTTCAGTTTGTAAATTTTTTATATAATTTTTTAATAACTCTTGATTTTCAGCAGAGTTTCTTAAAGAATTTAATTCAGGTCTACCAAAAATTATTTTAGTTAGTTCTTTTTGTCGAGCTTTTTCAGCTGCTGTTGTAGTAATAGTTTTATCTCTTTCCCTAGCAAATAATTGTCTTAACTCTGGGATTAATCCTTGAATATTGGCATCATTTATGGACATAGCTTTACTAACAAATTTAGTACCAGTTTGGCCAATTATTCTTTCTGTAGTGGCATTAGCTTTGACATAATTAACAGTATCAGTAAATTCTTTTTCTCTGAATCTCACTATGTCATTAATTTCAATTGCATTAAGTAAAAAATATTGCTCTTCAGCTGGTAATTGAGCATATATTTGTATTGAGTAATCAAGTAATGCAAAAATATCTTGTAAATTTTTTTGATAATAATTAGCAGCAAAATCTGCATATTGAGTTTTTAAACCTTGAGTATTTGCAGCTAAGTCACGAAATAATATTCTCTTTTCCTCATCGGGAATTACTATGTTAATATCTATATCCCTATTATTATTGATTCTTTTTATATCAGTACTCAACGCCTGAAACGAATCATAACGAGTTCCTTGATAAGTGAATGTATTATTGCCATTATAATTAATATTAAAGTCAACGGCATCAGCTTTAGCACTATTTGTTAGTAGAATTGTGCTAGCAATAGTTGATAAAAGAAACTTTTTATTCATTAGTTACCTATAGATTAATTAATTTTTTTATCATTAAAAAATATCATAATTAATATTTTTATTAACAATAAACATCTATGTAAGCTTATAATTGTAATAGTCAATGCTTTATCTATTGTTTTTATGCACAAGACAGGTGTAAGCAATAGCTAAAGCATCAGTTTCATCTAAAGTAATTTGATCATTGATGCCAGATACAATCATTTTTACCATGTGCTTCACTTGAGTTTTATCAGCATGACCAACCCCAACAATTGTTTTTTTTATTTTATTAGGCATAAACTCATAGTAAGGTAAGTTAGTTTTACCAATAACAGCCATTAAAGCCCCTCTAACATAGCCTAATTTCAGCGAAGATGAGGCATTAACATTAAGAAAAGTTTCTTCCATCGCAATCAGATTTGGCTGGTATTCTATAATTATATTTTCAATTGCAGAGACAATTAACGCTAGGCGTAAATGAATATCCATCTTTGCATCTGTTTTAACAATACCACTATTTATATAATGAATTTTTGGTGATTTGGATTCAATTATGCCCCAGCCAAGACATCCTAAAGCAGGATCAATTCCTAAAATACGCATAAATTATCTAACCCAGTAATGGATAAGCTTTGCTTATCCATTACTGAATAAATTCAAAGAAACCAGGCTTGGAGCTCTCCAACGCTTGATTTAATCTTATTATTTTATTTATCATATATTTTTCAATATTTTCTGATTTTATCTTCTTATATTAGTTTCTATTTTTTTGCTCATTTTTCTTTCTTTCATAATTATGGAGAAGCAAAACTTATCCATAATTAGTGTTATCTGGCAAGAATTTTTTCTTTCTTAAATGTATGATATAAAACTGGAATGACAAAAACCGTAAATAAAGTTCCAATTAACATACCACCAACAATAACTAATCCAATTGAATTGCGTGCTCCAGCTCCTGCACCATTTGCAAGCACTAAAGGAATAGCTCCACATATAGTTGCAATACTTGTCATTAAAATCGGTCTTAATCTTGCTTTGGCTGATTGAACTATGGCTTCATGAATTTTCTTTCCTTCTAGTCTTAGTTGGTTAGTGAACTCAACAAGCATAATTGAATTTTTAGTTATTAGTCCAATTAATGTAATTAAGCCAATATTACTATACATATTAATGCTGTTACCAAAAATAAGAAGAATTAAAACGCCTCCAGTAATTGAAAATGGAACAGCCATCAAGATTAACAATGAATCCCCAAAACTCTCAAATTGAGCCGATAAAACAAGAAATATGAATAATAATGCAAAAAGAAAAGTAATAATTGTATCACTACTTGATTCATTCATTTGCTTAATTTGACCAATATATTCTAATTTTGAATTATTTTTATCAATAGTATATTCTGCAATTTTTTCAATTTCTTTTATAGCATCGCCCAAGTTTTTACCTGGAGCTAAATCTGCAGTTAACTTAATTGATCGTGCATTATTATAATGGCTATACTCTTTTACAGTAATGGTTTCGACAATATCTGCAATAGCTTCAAGTGGTAGCATTTCATTATTATTATTCTTAATATGAATCTTTTTTAAATCTGCTGGTTCATTACGATCCATTGTATTATAACGAATAATTACATCGTAAATGTCAGTGCCCATCCTGAAATCACCAACTTGTCTGCCTGCAATCAAATATTGAATTGTTCGACCAATTGTTGCAAAATCAACTCCGTATCTGTACGCTTTTTCACGATTAATAATAATGTCAAGTGTTGGTGTTGATGATTTAAAATCACGTTCATTATTAATAAAAACTGGATTTTTATTCATTTCATCTAAGAAATTTTGCGATACACGGTCTAAATCTGAATATTCCATTGAAGATTGAATATAAAATTCTACAGCTTTATCACCCCCACCCCCACCACCTAAAGCAGAAGGTGAAATAGCAAATATTGACATTCCAGGAATAACAGAAAATCTATTATTTAATTCTTGTTTAATTTGATCGTGAGATCTTTTTCGTTTTGACCAATCTTTAAGAGGAACAAATGCCATCCCACTTTCACCACCACCCCAACCAGTTATATCGAAATAGCCTTGTACCTCTGGAATAGTAGCTAGAATTTTTTCAGCTTCGATCACCGACTTTAATGAATCATTAACATTTGATCCTTCAGGACCTAAAAAGAAAACTTGTAGAAAGCCCTGATCTTCATCTGGAATAAAGGTTTTATTGACAAAGATAAAGCTTAGTAGCAATATTGCAACTGCAGATGCGCAGATTAAATAAAATCTTTTTTTATTATTTATTGCATAATTTAAGTAATATAAATATAAATCCTGAACTTTTGATAGATAAATATCAAACTTTTGTAAAAATTCAGGCTTGGTTTCATGAGCAGACACAATCATACGCCCACTCATCATTGGAGTTAATGTCAAGGCTACAAAACCTGAAAATATTACACAAAAAGCAAGTGTCCAAGCAAATTCTATAAATAATTTTCCAAGAAAACCTTCAATAAAACCAATAGGTAAAAATACAGAAGCTAAAGTAATTGTCATTGCAATAACTGCAAAACCAATTTCTTTAGATGCATCAAGTGCAGCTTGCCTTGGCTTTTTACCAAGTTCATGAGTGTGACGAAAAATATTTTCAAGCATAACAATCGCATCATCAACAACTAAACCAATTGCCAAAATCATAGCAAGTAGAGTAAATGTATTGACGCTAAAATTAAACATATACATTATCGCAAATGTACCAATCAATGAAATGGGTATGGTTACTAATGGTATTAAAGTAATGCGAGCTGAACCTAAAAATAAATAAATGACGAGGCTCACTAAAGCAATTGATTCAAAAATTGTGTGATACACAGATGTAATTGAAGCTTTAACAGGAACTGCGGCATCGTAGGCTACATTAATTTTAACCCCATCTGGCAAGTTTTTTTGAATTTGCGGTAATTCTTTTTTGATCGCATCTGATAGTTCGATAATGTTTGCGGTAGATTGCTTAACTAGCCCAAGAGCAAGTGATTGTTCGCCATTATAACGAAGTATTACATCATTTTCATATGATTCAAGTTTAACCAAAGCGACATCTCTTAATTTTAGAACTGATCCATCTGACAATTTTTTAACAATAATATTTTCAAATTCTTCTTTAGTATTGATCGTTCCTGAGAGCTTAAGAGAAAAATTTCTTGCATCTGTTTTAATTAATCCAGCTGGATAATCCTTATTTTGTGCTCTTATTGCCTGCTCTAGTTCAATTGTAGTTAATTTATATTGATATAGTTTAGTATTGATTGGCTCAATATACATGGTGTAATTTCTAGCACCAAAAATAAGTGAGCTACCAACAGTTGGTAGTTTTTCAAGTAATGATTTTATTTGATTATCGCATATACGAGTGAGCTCTAGCTCATCATGATTTGAACTAGTGATGGTCAACCAAAAGCTTGGCCAAGCGTCAGCATCCATTTTAGAAACCGAAGGAGCTTTCATATCGTCTGGAAAAGATTGAACAATGTCTGATATTTTGGAACGAACATCGTTAAGAGCAATTTCAATATCAGCATCTAATTTAAACATTAGCATTACGTTGCTAGATCCAGTGGAACTAGTAGATGACATTGTTTCCAAATTTTTAGTAGTTTTAAGTTCTTTCTCAATAATTTGAGTAATTTGCCTTTCCATGTAAAAAGCATCAGCGCCTGGGTATGATGATTGCACAGTAATTAATGGAGGACTGATATTAGGAGTGCCTCTTACTTCTAGCTTAGTAAAAAATATTGCACCTAAAGCCACAATCATTAAGCTCAAAACTGTTGTAAAAACTGGTCTTTTAATGCAAGTTTCTGATAGTTGCATTATTTTTGCTCTTTAGTATTTGTTGTTTCATCCTTAATAATATCAACTGTAGCTCCATTCGTAACTTTAGTTAATCCCTCAAGTACGACTAAATCGCCTTCATTTAGTTCTTTTGCTGAAATCTCAATCATATTATCATTTCTAGAACCAGTTGAAACATAGATTTGTTGAATTTTATTATCTGAGGTAATTTTATAAACGAAGTTGCCTTTATTATTTTTAAGAACCGCTTTTTCATTAATTGATAGTGCAATGTGATGATCAAATATAATTTCAACTTCAACAAAGCTACCATGAATTATTTTTGTATCAGATGGAAATATTATTTTAGCAGTAATAGTGCCATTATCGCTTAAATATTCTGAAATAGCTATAATTTCACCTTTAATTTTATCGTTTTTGTTAAGTAGAAAAACTTCTGAATTTTTGTTAATTTTACCATTAATATTTTCTGGAAGCTCGACTAAAACAATTTTTTCACTGTTATTAATTATTGTAAAAAGATAATCACCAATTTTAATATCATTACCAACCTGAGTGTGTATAACACCAATATTACCATTAAACGGCGCTTTGATGATCATATTATCATATTTATCAAGCGTAGAAATCCAATCACTTCTAGCATTTTCAATTAATGCTTTAGATTTATCAAAAGCTTCTTTACTTATAATTTTTTTATCAAATAGAGATAAATCGCGATTAAAAATTGCTTGAGCAGATTTAAAAGCTGATTCAGCTTTGTTTTTAGAAGCTTCAGCCACATCAGCATCGATTTGGATAATAATAGTGTCTTTTTTTACAAATTCACCTTCTTTGACAGAGATATAATCAACCACACCATTAACTTTTGCATAAAATGTTCGGCTATTTTCAGCTTTACATTGACCCACAGAAATATATTTTTCAAAAAAATCCTGTTGGTTTAATTTTATTGGCTTAACTAAAATAGTGGGTGCTTGATTTGCTTTGCTTGAATTACATGCAATTATGCTTAGAACTAAGCATAATATATAAGTAATTTGAAAAATTTTTTTTTTATCAATAAACATGAAAACTCATTTAAAAATAGATCTGATCACAATATATCATAATTTAATTTGTTTTAAAGATGTTTTGCATATTGCAAGCGGTTTTATAGATAAAAAAAGAGTAACGTATGCACATTACTCTTTTTTTATCTAATTATTTAATCAAGCAGCATCACTTGTAGGACAGTTAGAATTTTCAGAATCTCCGCTTAAGAATGCAACTAATTTTGGTGCGCTAAATATGATACCAACACCAGCAGCGGTAGCGGCAGCAATACCCCAGTTAAGTTTTCCTAAGAATAAACCAACGCCAACTGAAAAAATTGCAATTGTTGCAATACCTCTTGCAATACCGCCAGAAAGATTTTTTACTAAGCGACATAAAGTTGCGCCTACAACATCATTGTCAGTAGCTGTAGTTGTGTCTGCTGCAAAAACTGTATCGCTGACAGTAAGAATTACACATATGGATGAAAATAATAAAAATAATTTCCATGCAAGATCGGCGTTTATTTCAATATAAAATTTTGACAAGTTCATTGTTAAATTCCTCTAAATAGTTAATCAAATTCATATTTTTTAGTTTATATATTTAATGGTTATCAGGTCAAGATATTTATATATATAAATTTAAGTTATGTTTGTTAAATAAAAAATTGTGTGTGCTTTATGTTAAGATAATAGACTAATATTAAAATATTAGTAATGACTTTTTGCAGTCGAAATGCATTATGTTTTTTTAAAGTATTATTATTGACAGAATGATATAAAATCCACTAAATATATCAAGGTAAAAAATATTTTAAATATTATGATTAATATAAAATTTCCAGATGGCTCTATAAAGCAATTTAATAAAAATATTACTGGCTTAGAAGTTGCAGAAAAGATCTCAAAATCACTTGCTAAAAGTGCAATGATTGTCTCTGTTAACGGTGAACTTAAAGACTTATCTTTTCCAATTAGTGAAGATTGCAGTTTCAGAATTTTAACTGAAGCAGACGAAGAATGCCTTGAGATAATTAGACATGATGCAGCTCACATAATTGCGCAAGCAGTAAAGGAATTATTTCCAGAAGTGCAAGTAACAATAGGACCAGCTATAAAAGATGGTTTTTATTATGATTTTGCTAGAGACATACCATTTTCAACGCAAGACTTAGAAAAAATTGAAGCAAAAATGCATCATATAGTTAAGCAAAATGTTGCGTTTAAAAGGGAAGAATGGGATCGCGATGATGCAATAAAAATGTTTAAAGAGATGAAGGAGTTCTATAAAGCAGAAATTATAGAATCAATTCCAAAAGGAGAAAAAATTACTCTTTATAGACAAGGTAATTTTGTCGATTTGTGCCGTGGTCCACATTGCCCATCTACTGGTCGCATAAAATATTTTAAATTGATGAAGGTTGCTGGTGCTTATTGGCGTGGTGATAGTAATAATCAGATGCTTCAACGAATTTATGGCACTGCTTGGGCAACAAAAGAGCAACTAGAACAGCATCTATATAGATTAGAAGAAGCTGAAAAAAGAGATCACAGAAAACTTGGGCGTGAACTTAATCTATTTCATTTGCAAGAGGAAGCTCAAGGTATGGTTTTTTGGCATGATAAAGGCTGGAGTTTATATCGCACAATTGAAAATTATATTAGACGTAAAATTCAAAAAGCTGATTATATCGAAGTTAAGACCCCAATAGTTGTTGATCGAAAATTATGGGAAGCATCAGGTCATTGGGAAAAATTTAAGGATGATATGTTCACTGTTGAAACAGAAGATAGAACATATGCGTTGAAGCCTATGAATTGCCCATGTCACGTACAAATTTTTAATATGGGTACTAAAAGCTATCGTGACTTACCTATTCGAATGGCTGAATTTGGTTCATGTTTTCGTAATGAAGCGTCTGGAGCGTTGCACGGCTTAATGCGCGTTCGAAATTTAGTTCAGGATGATGCTCATATATTTTGTACTGAAGATCAAATTACAGATGAAACAATTGAGTTTTGTAAATTGCTTAAACAAGTATATGTTGATTTTGGTTTTAATGATATAAAAGTCAAATTCTCAGATAGGCCAGAAGTCAGAGCTGGTAATGATTCAGTTTGGGATAAATCAGAATCAGCATTAAAAGAGGCGGTAGAAAGAGCAGGGCTTGAATATGAAATGAACCCAGGAGAAGGGGCATTTTACGGTCCAAAACTAGAATTTGTTTTAACTGATGCAGTTGGAAGAGATTGGCAGTGCGGTACTATTCAGGTTGATTTTGTGCTTCCTGAGCGCCTCGGAGCTGAATATATTGCGCCGGGTGGTGAGAAAAAGCGCCCAGCCATGCTTCACCGTGCAATTATTGGTTCATTTGAGCGCTTTATTGGGATATTAATTGAACAACATGCTGGTAAATTTCCTTTATGGCTTGCGCCGGTGCAGGTTGCATTAGTAGGCATCACTAATGATCAAGATGAGTATTTAATAGAACTTCATAAAAAACTAATTGATGCAGGTGTGCGATCTGAGCTTGACATTTCAAGGGAAAAAGTGAATTATAAGATACGAAATTTTTCTAATTTAAAAGTACCAATTATTGCAGTAATAGGTAAAAAAGAACAAGAAGATAAAACAGTGACATTGCGTTATTTAGGTTCTCAAGATCAACAAAATGTTACATTGATGCAATTAATTGATATTGTTAAAATGGAAAATAAAAAATATTTTGGCTAAAATCAGAAAAACAAAAATAATTATTTAAATATTGGAGAGAATACCATATCTGAGAATAAAAAAAGCAAATTTCCTAAATCGAATCGGGAAATTAAGGCTGAGCAAGTACGCCTAGTTGATGCTAATGGTGAAATGATTGGAGTAGTTGAATTACATAAAGCATTGCAAATTGCCGCTGATGCTGGTCTTGATTTGGTGGAAATTTCACCTAATGCTGAGCCACCAGTATGTAAAATACTTGATTTCAGTAGATTTAAATATGATGCAAAAAAGAAGCAGCAGGAATCTAAGAAAAAACAGAAAAAAATTTCGTTGAAAGAGATGAAATTCAAAGTCAATATTGCTCAAGGTGATTTTGATGTTAAATTAACTAAAATTAAAAAATTCTTAGAAGGTGGTGATAAAGTTAAAATATCACTTTGGTTTAAGGGGAGAGAAATTGTTCATAAAGATAAAGGTAAGGAGCTATTTGATAGAATCTTGGTGGCTATTGAGTCAGTTGCTAAAATTGAATCTGAGCCAAAAATGGAAGGCAAGCAAATTATAATGGTCGTTGCACCAAGTATAATTAGTGAGTAAATATTGAATGTTTAGACTATTCCAAGGATTGATCAAGACCATTGTTTTAATTATGACAATGGTCACTAATATATTAGCTAGTGATTTTAATATACCTAAAACAGATCTTGATATAATTTCTCACGTAACTAATAAGTTATATGACACAACATTAGATCATATTACAATAGAACCAATTCAAAAGGGTTTTTCAGGAGATCGTTTATATCTAGTGAAATATAAAGATAACTTAATAATACGCATATACAAAAATAACAAGAGTCTTGAAGATAAAAAAGTAGAAGTCTTATGTGCTGTTAAAGCTTATGATCTCGGCTTTGGACCAAAAATATTATACAAAAGTGCAGATCTTAATGTTATTGCAACTGAATTTATTGAGGGAGATCATCCTAATATAACAACTTTTTTAAATCATAATTTATTAGATTCAATAGCTTGCAACTTAAAAAAACTACATAATGATTCTTTTGTAAATAGAGAATGGAGCGTATTCGATTATATAAAAAATGACGTACCACAAATTATAGACAACAAAACTAAGTTAGCTCTAGAACAGCTTCATAAAATTCAAAGTTCATTGCATAAAGCTAATTTTCCTAAAAAGCTTTGCCATAATGATATTCATTCAAAAAATTTATTTGTATATAATGATCAAATATTATTGATAGACTGGGGTGATTCAGGGATGAGTGATCCTTTTTGGGATCTAGCTCGTGTAAGCATGGAGTTTGGTTTTGATTCTAAGCAAGATGAGCGTTTTTTAACGCAATATTTAGACAAAGTATCTGATTTGGATAGAAGTCGTTTCTATCTCATGAAGCAGGTTTTTCTTTTAAGAACTGCACTTGTGCTTAACATTTTACGAATAGATTTTAGCAAGACACAGATTCAGGACATTATAAAAATATTTGAAGTAAATAATTATCCTTTAAATATCAATAATAAATCAATTAATTGGAGCGATGTTTCTCATCATGCAATGGAGTTATTTTTAAATAATTGCAAAACTGATTTATTTAGAAAGAGTTTAAATATGATTGAGGCAGAAAGTAAGAAGTAAACATTTTTCCATGTATGGAAATATAATAATAAATCATTACTTTTAATTTATAAAAATTGCTCTATACTTATAATCAAATAGATGAAGCGTAAAAATGATATATTTTGATACACACAGAGCTGTAGAACACATGACTAAAGCAGGCCTTAATAAGAAATGGCTGAAAGCATAGTGGACATAATTAATACTAAAAATGATTCTCTACTAGCTACTAAATCAGATTTGCGCCATGAAATTACTGATCTTAGAAACGAATTAAAGTCAGATATTGCTGATCTTAGAAGCGAGTTAAAGTCAGAAATTGCCGAAGTAAAAAAATATAGAACACCTTAGAGAAAATATGGCAACTAAAGCTGATATATCTAATGCTTAGAATGACACAACAAAATGGATGTTCGGTTTATTCATAACATTAATGGTGACAATTATGGGGTTATCATTTAAATAAGTTTTCTATTTAGGTTATACTATACTACTATTGACTATAACCATTTAATATAGTTTCCAAGATCATGCTTGCAGCAGTTAGATCATCAACTTTATTTCTATCTTTGCGTTTAATATTGAAACTTTTTAAAAAATTATTGGCATTTTTTGAAGTCAGGCGCTCATCTTGAAAGAAAATAGGGATATTGATTTGCCCTAATATTTTATTAGTGAATTTCATGATTGTTGGATGCTGAGAACTTTGCGTTCCATCCATATTAAATGGCATGCCTATGACAATGGCACAAACATTTTTTTCATTTATTATATTAATTATTTGACTAACTTTGTTTTTTTCAGACTCGTCATTTAATAATTTATATGGCATTGACAGAGTAAAATTTGGATCAGACAAAGCAAGTCCTATTTTTTTACTCCCATAATCGATGGCAAGAATTATTTTTCCTTTCTGAAAAAAGCAATAAAATTCTTGCAGTGTATTTACTATCATGCTAATTAACTAAGGTTAATTTTTTCTATAATATATATTTGTATATGCTAACATTTTTAAAAAAATATATTGATATAAACTTAATAAAAATATCATTATTATTTGCTCTTATACATTGCGTTTTGTTTAACAGCGCTGTTTATAATAATAAATTTCATCATATTAGCTCGAGCATTGTGACGGCAATTATGGAGATTGTAAAGGATTTTGCTTATGATTTTGTAACATTATTTGTAATATTTTTTAGTTTAACCGTTTTTAGATCATTGTTTATTGGTGGCTCAGTATTTTTATTTATAACT
>RXKF01000022.1 GCA_003963235.1 Rickettsiales bacterium | reverse complement strand
TTTCATCTTCTTAAATTTGTTAAAAGTTTAAGAAAACTATAATCTTTTTAGTGACTGAAAACCTCTAAATTATTTTCATGCGTAGGCCCTGATGCTATACCCCTTTATTTTAAACGCTTAGAAGAGTTTTGGCGGTCGGACTAGGAAAGGTAGAATTTCTACCCTGAGTTTATTAAAATTCCTATCTCTTCCCTTATCTTGACGCGTATGGTTTCCTGAAGACTACCAACAGAGGCGACAGATTCTTAGAAAGAATCAAGTCATTATACGCAACTGCCAAGCAGCAAAAACTTAATCCGTTCCTTGCTTTAGCTGATCGCGAACAACGCTCACGCTAGATTTAAAGAAGCTTCTTTAACAATTCGAGCTAAACGACTAACTCTACGAGCAGCTGTATTTTTTGGAATTAACTTACATGCCGCTCCTCTCATAATTTCTGATTGAGCTTCGATAAAAGATTTTTTAATTTCTTCAACTGAACCAGATTTTACTGCTACCAAGACTTTCTTTATATATGTTTTGATGCGACTTTTTCTATTTTTATTTATTTCTGTCACACGTATGGTTTTTCTAATTGCTTTTTTAGTAGATAAATGATTAGCCATAATAAACCTTATTCTTGAATTTCTGTTTCTGTTTGAACTATTTTAGGAGTCATAGAACCTTTAGCACTTACATCTCTATCAACAAATTCAATATAGGCTATTGGCGCTTTATCACCATATCTAAATCCATCTTTAATAATACGAGTATATCCACCAGGACGTACTTTGTACCTTTCTGCTAAAACTGACATTAATTTTTGCACTGCATCTTTATCTTTGATGCGTGATATAATATCTCTTCTTGCAGCTAATGTGCCCTTTCTGGCTTTAGTAACTAATTGCTCAACTATTGGCCTTAAAGCTTTTGCTTTAGGGAGTGTAGTTTGAATTTGCTCATTCATTACCAATGAAGTTGCCATGTTTGCAAACATGGCTTTTCTATGAGATGAAGTTCTATTTAATTTTAATCCTTTTAGCTTATGTCTCATCTTTTGTTACCTAAATATTCTGCTATATCTGCAAATCAATTACTTTTAAATTTTTAGTTACTATCAAACTAGTTATATACAAACTTAATATTTATATGAATCTTCGTATTTTTTAGCCAATTCTTCAATATTTTCTGGTGGCCAATCTAAAATTTCCATACCAAATTTTAGGTTATAACTAGATAACACTTCTTTTAATTCATTAAGTGATTTTCTACCAAAATTTGGAGTACGCAGCATTTCTGCTTCTGTCTTATTAACTAAGTCACCAATATAAACTATATTGTCATTTTGTAAACAATTTTTTGATCTAACTGAGAGTTCAAGCTCATCCACCTTCTTTAAAAGAACAGGATTATATTCCAGTTCTTCTTCAATTTCGCCCTTAATTTCTTCTTCTTCTTCAAAAGTTATGAATAATTGAAGTTGGTCTTGCAGTATTCTTGCAGATAAAGCAATAGCCATTTCCGGGGTTATTGAACCATCAGTCTCTATTGACATAATTAATTTATCGTAATCAGTTATCTGACCAACTCGCGTATCTTCAACTTTATATGAAACTTTTTTTACTGGACTGAATAATGCATCAATAGCAATAACTCCTATCGGCAAATCTTTTGATTTACCGCTACCAGCTGGTACATAACCTTTCCCAGTTTCACAATAAAGCTCCATTTCTAATTCGGCATCTTTTGAAAGAGTACAAATAATTTGATCTGGATTTAAAATTTCTACGTCAGAACCAGTTTCAATCATTCCTGCTTTGACAACGCATGGTCCTTTTAATTTAACGCGTATAGTTTTTTTCTCAGCAGAATTAATTTTGATTGCAACTTTTTTAAGATTTAAAATTACATCAATTAAATCTTCTTTTATTCCTGATTTTGCAGAAAATTCGTGAACTACACCTAGAATTTTCACCGCAGTTATAGCTGAACCCTGAAGAGATGAAAGCAAAACTCTACGCAGAGCATTACCAAGAGTTAAACCAAACCCACGTTCTAATGGATCTATAATAATATTTGCTACATTTGCAACATCATTTTTTCCATCATAAGCAATTTTTGATGGCTTAATCAATGAATTCCAATTCTTATTCAGTGATAACATAATATATTTTCCTTAAATGTTCTATACTCTTCTTCTTTTAGGAGCTCTTACACCATTGTGAGGAACCTTTGACACGTTAACTATAGAAGTTACTACAATATTTTTACTAAACCAAGCTCTTATTGCTGATTCCGCTTGAGATCCCGCTCCTTTCACTCTTATTGAAGATGTTTTAACTCCATGTTCTTTCGCTTCGTCAGCTACCTTATCCACAGTTTTTTGCGCAGCATATGGAGTTGCTTTTTTAGCGCCTTTAAAACCATGAGATCCTGCAGTAGAAAATGCTATTACATTACCTTGTATATCAGTAACTGTAACAATGGTATTATTAAACGTAGCTTTAATATGAATTATAGCTAAGCTAATATTTTTTTTCTTCTTTTTTGTTTTATTTGTTGGAATCATTATATATGTCCTTAAATTATTTTCCTGTTCAGATTATTTCTTCTTGCCAGCAATCGCAACAGCCTTACCTTTTCTAGTTCTCGCATTAGAATGCGTATTCTGTCCACGTACTGGTAATCTTCTAATATGTCTTAAACCTTGATAATTACGAATATCTTTTTTCTTTTTAATATTAAGACTAACTTCCTTTCTTAAATTACCTTCAACAATAAAGTTTTTATCAATTTCATTTCTAATTAAAATTAATTCTTGATCATCAAGATCTTTAACTCTTTTACTTTCAGAAATTTTGGTAATCTCACAAAGCTTTTTAGCTAATGTTAGCCCTATACCGTGAATATAAGTTAGACTAATTACTAGTCTTTTATTTGATGGAATATTTACACCCGCAATCCTTGCCACAAAAACTCTCCAATTTTATAAAAATAATTAGAATCAGAATAATATAAAAATTTACGACAAAGTCAAATCTTTTTTATAATCTCTGATACTTCCTCAGCGATTTTTTGCTTATTCTGCATAGCATTCACCGCAAAAAATCTTCCTCTCTTCTTGTAATAATCAACCATTGGAAGTGTTTCAGTTTTATATTCTTCCAATCTTAATTTAATAGTAGTCTCATCATCATCAGCTCTTGCAGAAAAATTATGTGAGCCACAATAATCACACTCGCCCTCTTTCAAAGGCTTATCAAAATACTCATTATAAATTGTGTCGCATTGGCTACAACTGACGCGTCCTAAAATCCTTTTACTTGCAGTCTCAGTATCCAAATCAAAGAAAATACTAATAATATCCGTAGAAATATTTTCAATAAAATACTCAGCTTGCTTTAAGGTTCTAGGATAACCATCAAGAATACAACCATTTTTGCATTCATCAGATAGTATATAGCTTCGAACAATTTTATTTACTAAGTCTGAAGGAATTAATTTTCCCTCTTTCATATATTTTGAAAGCAATTCAGATTCTTTTGAATCTTCTTTTATCATTTTTCGAAATATATCTCCAGTAGAAATATGAGGTATAGCCATTAATTTCGAAATAATCCCACCCTGTGTACCTTTGCCAGAACCAGGCAACCCAATAAGAATGATTATTTTCTTTATCATTTATCTTTCAGCCTCATTTTTTTAACCAATCCTTCATAGCGTGAACTAAAAAGATGAGTTTGAATTTGAGTAAAAGTATCAAGCACCACATTCACTACGATTAAAAAGCTTGTACCACCTAATGCAAATGCCACAGACAACTTATTCATCATTAATTCAGGTACAATACAAATAACAGATAAATAAATACTTCCAATCACCGTTAAACGCGTAAGTAAATAATCAAAATATTCAGCGGTATTTTTTCCAGGCCTTCTACCTGGTACATAAGCTCCGTGCTTTCTTAAATTATTCGCAGTTTCCTCAGAGTTAAAGACAACCGCTGTATAAAAGAAACTAAAAAACATTATTAGTAAAATATACATTATTATAAATAACGGCTTCCCATGCCCCAAATAACGTGATATTAACCCCATAAATTCTGAATTACCTGAAAAATCAGAAATCGTAGCTGGAAACAATAATACTGAACTTGCAAAAATTGGTGGTATAACGCCAGATGTATTTAATTTCAAAGGCATGTGCGTAGAATCACCACCAAAAATTTTATTACCCACTTGTCTTTTTGGATATTGAACTAAAACTTTTCTTTGAGCGCGCTCAAAGAAAATAATAGTTGCAATCATCACCAATACGCCAATACAAATTGTTAAAACTATTATTGGTGATATAGCTCCTTTACGCGCAAGTTCAAACATGCTGATAATAGCACTTGGCAAACCAGAGACAATTCCTATAAAAATTATTAATGAAGTACCATTACCTATGCCTCTTGACGAAATTTGTTCACCTAACCACATCAAAAACATCGTACCTACCACTAATGTGACTATAGTAGAAAACTTAAAAATTAGTGGCGCAATTATGACAATAGGACCAAATGGAGTAACTGTATTTTCAAGCCCAATAGTAACACCATAAGCTTGAAAAGAAGCAAACAGAACCGTTAAATAACGTGATAATTGATTTATTTTACGTCTCCCAACTTCTCCATCTTTTTTTAGATTTTCTAATGGCTTATATGCAATTGTCATTAATTGAATTACAATAGATGCAGTAATGTAAGGCATAATAGCCAAAGCAAAAATTGACATTCTCTCTAATGACCCACCAGAAAGCATGTTAAACATGCCTAATATACCACCTTGGTTTTGCTGAGCAAAACTAGCTAAAGCTATTGAGTCAATTCCAGGAATAGGAATAAAAGAACCAATTCTACATACAATTAAAACACTTAATGTAAATAAGATTCTTTTACTTAGCTCTCCACTTGATTTTTGCATTACAATTTCTTTTTATAATATTTGACCGCCAGCATTCTCAATTGCAGATTTTGCAACTTTAGAATAGGCATCCAAATCAACGATTAATTTATAATTAAAATCATCAATTCCACCCAAAAGTTTTACTGAAACTTTCTGACTCTTGATATAACCGACATTAACTAGTAATTCCTTATTAATCTCATTATTAACATCAATTTTATTCATTAAAATTAAGGCTTCAATATCTGCTAGGCTAATTGGAGTATATGTAGTTGAGCTAAGACAATTAAATCCTCTTTTTGGCAAACGCTTAATTAAAGGCATTTGTCCACCTTCTGTCTTTATAGCTACACCAGATCTTGATTTTTGTCCTTTTTCCCCTTTACCACATGTTCTGCCAGTACCACTTGCATTTCCTCTACCAACTCTTTTTCTATTTTTCTTAGAACCTGGTATATTAAATAATGTATTTAATTTCATATTATTTTCCTTTACTATAGAGATTCAACACTTATTAAATGTTTTACTTTTTTAATCATACCTCTAATAGAAGCGGTATCCTCAAGTACTCTAGCCCTTCTTATTTTATTAAGACCAAGACCAATAAGAGTTTGTCTTTGCGATGGATTACATCCAATTGGACTTCCAGTTTGAGTTACTTTAACTTTGTTATTTGTTTTTTTCTCAATCATAATATTATATTTAATTTAATTAGTTTGAGTTAATATCAGAGGAATTTACTGATAATTCAGCAATATTTTTATCTCTTCTCATTGCAATATTTTTAGGTGACCTCAAATTTTTTAAAGCATCAAACGTAGCTGCAATCATAGCATTTGGGCTGGACGAACCTAATGATTTAGCCACAATATCTTCAATTCCTAAACGTCCAAAAATAGATCGAAGTGGTCCTCCAGCAATAACACCAGTACCTGGAGCTGCTCTTCTAAGCAAAACTTTAGCTGCGCCACTTTTTCCAATAACATCATGATGTATTGTTCTACCTTTATATAAAGGCACACTAATTAGATTGTTTTTAGCATCTTTAGTAGCTTTAGTTCGAGCTTCAGTTACTTCTTTAGCTTTACCATTTCCATAACCTACTCTGCCATTTTCATCACCAACAATAACGATAGCTGCAAATGAAAAATTACGACCACCTTTTACAACTTTTGTCACTCTGTTAACGTGTACTAGATCTTCTGACATGTTATCTGTATTTTTAGACATCTATTTTTCTCTATTTAAAATTGCAATTTTTTTCTTGCTTCATCAGCTAAAGCTTTAATAACACCATGATATCTATGACCACCTTTATCAAATGCTACAAGAGTAATTGACGCTTCTTCTGCTCTATCAGCAAGAAGCTTTCCCACCTTTATTGCAGCTTCAACATTACAGTTAGACTTATTTAACTTCCTAATATTTTTATCTAAAGTAGAAGCTGACACTAAAGTTCTTGACGTTGAATCATCAATAATTTGAGCATAAACATGTTGTCCAGACTTAAAAACAGACAATCTTTTTCTATCAGAAACTTTTTTAAGCTTCGTTCTTACTCTTTGTTTTCTTCTTACGAAGCTTGGATTATTCGAACTCATATTTTACTCTACCTAAAACTAACCTTTTTTACCTTCTTTTCTTTGTACGTACTCACCCTTAAGCTTAATACCTTTGCCTTTATAAGGCTCTGGTGGTCTTTGCTTTTTGATAGTAGCTACAAACTGACCTAGCTTTTCTTTATCATGCGATTCTAATATAATAACATTTTGCTTAGGAACTTCTACTTTTATATCTACTGGAATTTCAATTTTTGTGTTATGACTTTTACCAAGAGTTAAATTAAGGTATTTACCTTTGATCGTAGCTCTATAACCAACTCCATTCACTTCCAATTCCTTCTGAAATCCTGTAGTAACACCTTTAACCATGCCATTAATGACATTTCTAGCTGTACCCCACATTGCCCTTGCGTCTTCATGCAAAGGTTTTACTATAATGTTAGAGTCAACGTGATCTATCGAAATCTGACCCGCAAAGGTTCTTTCAAGCTTTCCTTTAGGACCTTGAACTTTTATATTTAAACCAGAAACATTGATTATTACACCCGCAGGCACTGGAACTGGTAATTTTCCTATTCTTGACATTATATAACTCTAAAATACTTTACAAATTACTTCACCGCCTACTTTTAACTTTTTAGCCTGTCTATCAGACATGACTCCATGCGAAGTAGACAAAATATGAATACCCATATTATTAAAATACCCTGGTAACGCATCAATAGACGCATAAACTCTTTTTCCTGGTTTAGAAACTCTATGAATTTCAGATATTGCAGGCTCTCCAACACGAGAATATTTTAACGAAATATTGATTAATCTATTTTCTACATCTTTAGCATAACCAGCAATATAACCTTCATCTTTTAATACTTCAAGTACAGTACATTTTAATTTAGAGATAGGTAAGGCAACATTAAGCAACTTACTTTTTTGACCATTCCTTATTCTGGTTAGCATATCTGCAATATTATCTGACATCGACATAATAATAACTTCCTAATTCTTTTTTTTATTTTACCAACTTGCTCTTACTAAACCAGGTATCATACCTTTTGCAGCCAGCTCTCTTAATACATTTCTCGAAATGTTCATTTTTCTATTAACACCTCTAGGTCTACCCGTAACAACACACCTATTCTTAATTCTACTTTTAGCAGAATTTCTAGGTAACTCAGCTAACTTAACAACTAAGTTAAATCTTTCTTCTAAAGAAATATTTTTATCATAAATTTTAGCACTTAAAGCCTTTCTTTTGTTTTCAAAAGACTTTGCCATTTTTTTTCTTTTATTATTTCTTTCTACTGATCCAGTTTTTGCCATATTTTTACTTTTTTATAAAAATTAATTATAGAATGGAAGATTAAATTCAGATAATAAAGCTTTTGCTTCTTCGTCTGTATTTGCAGTGGTTACAATAGTTATATCCATACCTCTAACTTTATCAATCTTGTCATAATTAATCTCAGGAAACACTATCTGCTCTTTAATACCAAAAGTAATATTACCTCTACCATCAAAACTCTTAACCGACAAACCTCTAAACTCTTTTACTCGCGGAAGAGCAACCAAAACTAGTCTTTCAAGAAATTCATACATTCTTTCTCTTCTTAAAGTAACTTTACAACCGAGCTTCATTCCTTCGCGAAGTTTAAATGTTGCAATTGATTTTTTAGCATATGTAGTATACGGCTTCTGACCAGAAATGGCAGTTAAATCACTTATAGCAAAATTAATTACTTTTGAGTCTAAAACTGCATCGCCTACACCCATATTAATAACAATTTTGGATAATTTCGGCATTTGATGCTTATTAGTATACTCAAATTTTTTCTGCAAATTTTTAACGACATGTTTACTGTAAAGCTCTTTAAATTTCAGCAACATTATTTACCTTCCTTTAAAATTGTCTCATTAGATTTTTTAGCAAATCTAACTTTTTTACCATCCTCAATTCTATACCCTATTTTTGTAATTTCATTTGTCTTAGGATCAATATGACTTACATTAGACACATGAATAGGAAGTTCTTTTTGTATAATTCCGCCCTCACTTGTTTGGCTTGGTTTAGTATGTTTTTTAGCTAAATTAACACCAGAAACTATAACTTTATTATCAGTTGGAAACACTTTTAGCACATCCCCAATCTTACCTTTACTTTTTCCAGTTATTACTTTAACTTTGTCGCCTTTTTTTATTTTAAGCTTAGTCATTTAAATCACCTCTTCCGCAAGAGAAATTATTTTCATGAACCCTTTCCCGCGTAATTCTCTCGGAACAGGACCAAACACCCTAGTTCCAATAGGTTCATTCTGTTTATTAATAAGTACTATAGAGTTTGAATCAAATTGAATTGTGCTGCCATCTGGCCTTCTAACACCCTTCTTTGTTCGTACGATAATACCTCTATGTACTTCACCCTTTTTTACTTTACCACCAGGAGACGCTGTCTTGATTGATACTACAATAATATCACCACAATGAGCGATCATTCTTGCAGAACCACCTAACACCTTAATACACATTACTGTTTTGCCACCTGAGTTATCAGCAACATTCAGTTTACTCTGCATCTGAATCATAACTTAAACTTCCAATTCTTTACACATTAAATAAAAGACAAAATATAGAAACTATAGAAAAAAGTCAACGACTTATTCACTTAACACAACCCATGATTTTGTTTTAGAGAGTGGACGACACTCTTGAATTCTAACTTTATCACCAACTTTATGCACATTATTTTCATCATGCGCACTATATTTAGTAGATTTTCTTACAGTCTTTTTATATAAAGGATGTCTATAAGTTCTTTCCACTCTTACTGAAACAGTTTTATTATTTGCTGCGCTTTCAACAGTTCCTTGCAAAATTCTTTTAGGCATCTTATTTTGATTCCCCGCTTTTTCTTTTCATTAATTCAGTTTTTACTCTTGCGATGTTCTTTCTAACTTTTGAAAAAGCACTAGTATCTGTTAGTTCTCCTAAAGTTTTTTGAAATCTTAAATTAAAAAGCTCTTTTTTAAGAGAAACAATTTTTTCTCTTAGTTTTTCAACACTAAGACCAGAAAGCAATCCCGTATTTATTTCTGTTTTACTCATATCTTTGCACTATTTTTGTTCTTACTGGTAATTTTGCAGATGCAAGGGTTAAAGCAACTCTTGCCACATCTTCTGTCACTCCATCAATTTCAAACATTATCCTACCTGGAGAAACTCTCACAGCGAAATATTCAGGAGAACCTTTACCTTTACCCATACGAACCTCATTTGGCTTCTTGGATACTGGTAGATCTGGGAAAATTCTAATAAAGAATTTACCTTGTCTCTTCATATGCCTTACAGCAGCACGACGAGCAGCTTCAATTTGTCTAGCTGTAACGCGTAAGCCATCTATTGACTTCAAACCGAACATACCAGAATTAAGCATCGTCCCAGCCTTTGATTTTGCAGCAACTCTGCCTTTATGAGCTTTTCTAAATTTTTGCTTTTTTGGAGCTAGCATTGTTAATCTTCCAATCTAATTATTAATAATTATCTTTTTGTTTGTGTATTAGAATCACCTCTATATATCCAAACTTTAACGCCAATGATACCATATGTAGTTAAAGCTTCTGCTGCACCATAATCGATATCAGCACGAAGTGTGTGAAGAGGTACCCTACCTTCTCTATACCATTCTGTTCTAGCAATTTCTGCACCGCCTAAACGACCAGAGCAAGCCACCTTTATCCCTTTACCACCCTGCTTAAAACAATTCTGAATTGCCGTTTTCATTGCTTTCCTAAACGAAATACGATTCTCCAGCTGTTGAGTAATAGATTGAGCTGTATTTATAGCATCTAGACCAGGCTTTTTTATTTCATGAATATTAATAAACACCTCAGAATTAGCAATTTTTTGCACTTCTATTTTTAGTTTTTCAATATCAGCACCACTTTTTCCTATTATAATTCCAGGTTTTTTTGCATGTATATTTATAATAATACTATTGCTTGGTCTTTGAATAATTATTCTACTAACTTGTGCTAATTTATATTTTTTGTTAATCAAAGCTCTAATTTTTAAATCTTGATGCAATTTTTCAGCATAATCTTTCTCTGCATAAAGAACTGATTCCCAACCTTTAAATAAAGTAGGCCCTACGCGAAAACCATGAGGATTTACTTTTTGTCCCATATTATCTCTCCTCTCTTTCAGATACTGTTATGTATAAATTACTAAATGGTTTAGTAATTTTTGCGCCTCTGCCTCTAGCTCTGGCTCTGAATCTTTTCATTACAATTGATCTTCCTACAGTAGCTGAGCTAACAATCAAACTATCAATATCAAGACCCATATTATTTTCTGCATTAGCAATAGCTGATTGTAAACATTTTTTTACATCGTAAGCTATACGCTTTGGAGAAAAAGTCAATTGTACTAATGCTTCCGATACTTTCATATTTCTAATAACTGCAGCCACTAAATTTAGCTTTTGAGGGCTAGTTCTTAAACGTATAATTGAAGCCTTTGCTGATAAACTACTCATTTAAACCTGTCTCTATTTTCTTTTTGCTTTTTTGTCCGCACCATGACCATAATAAGTACGAGTCGGAGCAAAAGCACCAAGCTTTTGACCAACCATTTCTTCTGTGACTGCAACTGGAATAAATTTATTTCCATTATGCACTGCAAATGTATAACCAACAAACATTGGTAAAATTGTCGACCTTCTGGACCAAGTTTTAATAATATCTTTACTACCTAAATCCATTAATTTTTGCACCTTAGTTAATAAATAACCATCTACAAAAGGTCCTTTCCATACTGAACGTGTCATATTTCATTCACCTATTTTTTCGTTTTTCTTTTCAATATAAACTTAGACGTAGACTTATTCTTACGCGTTTTTTTACCTTTGGTTGGTTTACCCCAAGGAGTTACAGGGTGACGTCCACCAGAAGTTTTGCCCTCACCACCGCCATGTGGGTGATCAACTGGATTCATCGCTACACCTCTAACATGAGGACGCTTACCAAGCCACACGTTTCTACCAGCCTTACCAATTATCGTATTCTTTTTTTCAGCATTAGATAATGTTCCAATTGTAGCCATACAATTTAATGGCACAACACGTAGCTCACCTGAAGCTAATTTTATCTGAGCAAAACCAGAATCTTTACCAACTAAACTAGCTGACGCACCCGCTGATCTCGCAATCTGCCCACCTTTACCTGGCTTCATTTCAATATTATGTATTATAGTTCCAACTGGAATATTTTGCATAGGCAAACTATTTCCAATTTTAATATCAACATTTGATCCAGAAACTATTTTATCACCTTGTTTTAATTTCGCTGGCGCTAGGATGTATGATAGTTCACCATCTTCATATTTAATCAAAGCAATATAAGCTGTTCTGTTTGGATCATACTCGATACGCTCAATTGTCGCTATACTATCGAACTTATTTCTCTTAAAGTCAATAAATCTATAAAGTTTTTTATGACCACCACCAATATGACGCGAGGTTATTCTTCCTAAATTGTTTCTACCACCAGTTTTTGAAATACCTCTAGTAAGGCTTTTTAATGGACCACCTTTCCATAACTCGCTTCTGTCAACTCTAACCAAACCTCTTTGTGAAGGTGTAACAGGATTATATTTTTTTAATGCCATTATTTAATACCTCCAGCTAAATCAATAGTATAATCTTTTTCTAATGTTACAATTGCTTTCTTAACATCAGAACGACGACCTATTGTTCCCTTAAATTTTTTTACTTTTCCTTTTTGGTTAAGCACATTTACTGCCTTAACTTTCACTTCAAAAATCTCTTCAATCGCTTTTTTAATTGAATATTTATTTGCTGCAGGAATTACTTCAAAGACGTACTTTTGTTGCTCATTAAGAACAGTTGACTTTTCTGTAATTAAAGGCTTTTTAATTAAATCATATTTTATTTTTGTCATTATTTTAATCTCTCCTCTAAAAATGGTAATGCATCTTTAGATATTAAAACATGGTCGCTTTTTACAATGTCATAAACATTTGCGCCAATAACTGGTACTACATGTGCATTAATAGCATTAGCAGCAGATAATTTCAAGTTATTATCTTCAACATTACCTTGAATAAGAAAAAACTTACCAGTACCAAAATTTTTCAATGATTTTATTAATTCAGCAGTTTTAGGCTGACTCATGCTAATCGAGTCAACAAAATATAAAGAACCTTCAGATAGTTTAGCAGATAAAGCATGTCTAAGACCAAGTCTTCTTACTTTTTTCTGTAATTGCGTTTCATGTGATCTAACTTGCGGACCATGCGCAACACCACCACCACGGCGTTGAATGCCTCGAATGTTACCCTGCCTTGCATTACCTGTTCCTTTTTGTTTAAAAGGCTTTTTATTAGAGCCAGAAACTTCTCCTACAGTTTTTACTGAGTGAGTTCCACTTCTACTTTTGGCACGTTGCCAATCAATAACTCTTTTAACAATATCTTCCCTTGCCTCTAGTCCAAAAATATAGTCTGTCAGGGAAACCTCACCAACCACTTTATTTTCAAAACTTACTAAATTAGCTTTCATATTTTTTACCTAATTTCACCTAAAACCAATATCTTAAGCAATCATTGCTTTTTTTACAGCATCCTTGATAAATATATATTTACCTTTAGAACCAGGAACATTTCCCGAAACTATTATTATGCCCTTTTCATCATCAGTAGCAACAATCTTAAGATTTTGAATTGTTACATTTTCATCACCTAAGTGACCAGCCATCTTTTTACCTTTAAACACTTTCCCAGGATCTTGGCATTGGCCAGTTGAACCATGTGAACGGTGAGATACAGAAACACCATGCGACGCCTCTAAACCACGAAAATTATGTCTTTTCATCCCACCAGCAAAACCTTTACCAATTGATCTACCAGTTATATCAATAAATTGACCAATTTTAAAATGACTAGCTTTAACTTCAGTGCCAACTGGCAACATATTATCTTCAGTCACTCTGAATTCTTTTAACAAAACTCTTGGCTCAACATTGGCATTAGCAAATACTTGCTTCATTGGCTTCGAAACTTTAGACACCTTTTGCAAAGTAGAACCAAGTACTACAGCAGTATAGCCATCTTTACTAATAGTTTTTTGACCTACTACTTGGCAATCTTCTAATTGCAGGAATGTCAAAGTAATTCTTTGACCTTGCTCAGTAAACATCGAGCTCATGCCCATTTTTTTTGCAATTAAACCTATTCTCATTTTAAGCACTCACCAATTTTATTTCAACATCTACGCCAGCCGGTAAGTCGACTTTTCTTAAAGCCTCGACAGTTTGCGGAGTAGGATAATTAATAATCACTAATCTTTTTTGGGTTCTGATCTCAAATTGCTCTCTTGATTTTTTATGAACGTGAGGACCTCTAATAACAGTAAATCTTTCAATATGTCTTGGAAGTGGAATTGGACCGCTTACATTCGCACCAGTGCGTTTAACTGCACTCACAATTTCACCTGTTGCATGCTCTAATGAACGATGGTCAAAAGCTTTTAGTGTAATTTTTATTTTTTGATTATTCATTATCAACCTTTATTTTAAACAGCCTAGGCTTTACGCCAAAAAAAGTTACTAACTTAAGTTATAGAGTTCAATAAAATTAGTTATTGAACTCTATAAACAAAAGCTTATTTTATTATTTTTGATACTACACCAGCACCAACAGTTCTACCACCTTCACGTATAGCAAAGCGTAGACCTTCATCCATAGCAACAGGTGAAATCATTTTAACAACAATTTTTGTATTATCACCTGGCATCACCATTTCCTTACCTTCTGGTAATTCAATTTCACCAGTCACGTCTGTTGTTCTGAAATAGAATTGTGGACGATAGTTTTTAAAGAATGGAGTGTGGCGACCACCTTCATCCTTACTTAAAACATATATTTCAGCTTCAAATTCAGTATGCGGAGTGATTGATCCTGGTTTAGCTAAAACTTGACCTCTAAGAACATCTTCTCTCTTAGTACCACGTAGCAAAATACCAACGTTATCACCAGCTTGACCTGAATCAAGTAGCTTTTTAAACATCTCAACACCAGTACAAGTTGTTTTCGCAGTAGGTCTAATACCAACAATCTCGATCTCTTCACCAACTTTAATTACACCTTGCTCAATTCTACCTGTAACAACAGTTCCGCGACCAGAAATAGAAAATACATCCTCAACCGGCATTAAGAAAGATTTATCAAGCTCTCTTTCAGGTTGCGGAATATATGAATCAACAGCATCCATTAATTCTTTAATACATGACTCGTCAGTGCCATTCAGAACATTTAGCGCTGATCCTTTAATAACAGGAATATCATCGCCAGGAAAATCATAAGCTGACAGTAATTCTCTTACTTCCATTTCTACTAATTCTAAAAGCTCTGGATCATCAACTTGATCAACTTTATTTAAGAATACCACAAGCGATGGAACACCAACCTGACGAGCAAGAAGAATATGTTCTCTTGTTTGTGGCATAGGACCATCCGCAGCAGAAACAACCAAGATCGCTCCATCCATTTGAGCCGCACCTGTGATCATGTTCTTTACATAGTCAGCGTGCCCCGGACAGTCAACGTGCGCGTAGTGTCTTTTATCTGTTTCATATTCCACGTGAGCAGTAGAAATTGTAATCCCCCTTTCTCTTTCTTCAGGAGCTCCATCAATTTCATCATACTTAGTCGCTACTGCTTGACCTGTTTTTGACAACACAAGTGTAATCGCGGCAGTAAGTGAAGTTTTACCATGATCAACGTGACCAATGGTTCCAATATTACAGTGCGGTTTATTCCGCTCAAATTTTGCCTTTGCCATAACTTTTCTCCTGAAAAATATCAAAGTTTAATAAATTAACCATTACTTAAATTTCCACCACTTTAAAATAAAAGCAATGGAGCGGGTGATGGGAATCGAACCCACGCGACCAGCTTGGAAGGCTGGGGCTCTACCATTGAGCTACACCCGCTATACTTTACCAAAAACCAACGCTCAAGAGCTATGGTGGAGGAAGAAGGATTCGAACCTTCGAACGCATACGCGGGCAGATTTACAGTCTGCTGCCATTGACCACTCGGCCACTCCTCCAGATAAAACTCATTGCAAAATAGACCACTTGATAAATAATTACAAGAGCTATTTCACAGTAAACGTATTCTTAAGCTTTTTCTACCCTTTTGGGGTAATATGTTTAAATGTTTAGTTGTAAGTTTTTATAATAAATAGTAGATTATGTCAAGAACAATTTTTTAGTTTAAAGTCATAGATATTATGGTTAGTAAGAATAAAATTAATACCTTTAATAAAACACAATATTATATTTATGGAATGCACGCTGTTATTGCAGCTGCGCATAACAAAAATCGCAACGTAAAAAAAATATTTTGTTTAAGCAAGCAAGAGCACATTTTAAAGCAAAATATAAAAAATTACCAAATAGAAGTTGTTGATAATAATTTTATCACTCAAAAAATCGGCAAAGACCAATTACATCAAGGGGTTATCGCCTTAGTAGATAGTATATTTAAAAAAAATATAGAAGATCTGAAGTTTAGCTCAAGCAAGGATCGAATAGTTATTCTTGATCAAATTTGTGACCCTCAAAATATTGGTGCCATCATTAGAAGCGCTGCTGCCTTTGGTATTGATAAGATTATCATGCCTAAGGATAATTCTCCTGATGAAAATGCAACTATAGCAAAAACTGCTTGTGGCTCTTTAGAATTAGTACAAATTGCCAAAGTAACAAATCTACAGCAATCCATAAAATATTTAAAAGATAATGGATTTTGGATAATAGGTCTCGACGCCAAAGGTAATCAAAATATAGATCAAATTATAAATATCGATAAAATTGCTATCATAATTGGTTCAGAAGGCAAAGGCATGCGTAAATTAACATCTCAATCATGTGATTTTCTTGTCAATATCCCGATATCTTCGAAAGTTGAGAGTTTAAATGCTTCTAATGCCGCTAGTATAATATTTTATTTATTCAAAATTTAACTTAGAAATTCTTAAATTAAATTCTGTTGAATCAAATGTCGCGCTTAAAAAACAACTTTTAATAAAAAAAGTTATAACTATTTCATGTTTAATAATGTTTTTATTTATTTTAATTAAATAAATGCTACATAATAAACTAGTTGTAAATAATTTTTCTAGGTTGTTTTAATTATAGACATGAAAAAAATAAGTGATTTTTTTAGCAAAAATAAAAATAACACGCTAAATGAAAGTAATGAGTTAACTAATAAAAATGCTATATCAGCTCAGGAAAAACCTTTAAATAATTGGTACGAAGAACGTTATGACAATATTACAGTTCAGCGCAATCTATTATTTTTACTATTATTAATTTTATTAATTTTATCAATTATTTCAATTGGCGTGATAGCTTACGTAGTCAACGCTAAAAGATTTGATCCGTTTGTAATACAAATTGACGATACAACAGGCGTTGCTCAGATTGTAAATCCAATGTCTTCAAATGTACTAAGTGGCAACGAAGCAATGGCACAATATTTTATAAAAAAATATGTTATTGCCAGAGAAACATACAATCCAGTTGATTTTGACACTGGAGCTAAAAAAATAATTAGATTACTTTCAAATAACGCAATTTATTGGGATTATAGAAATTATATCAAGAATGAATCAATTGATCCTCGTATAAAATATGGACAAAAAAACACAACTTTTTTACTAGTAAAATCTTGGTCTAAGCTTTCAGACACAAAATTTATGCTTAGATTTTCAATAAACGAAACATCTGGCGCTAAAAAAGTATTTAATAGAATTGCAGTGGTTGAATTTAGGTATGTACCACTCGCATTAACCGAATCAGATAAAGATATAAATCCAGTTGGATTTCAAGTAACAGGTTATAGGGTAGACGATGATAGTAACTAGAGTTATAATTTTATTAATTTTTTCAAGTTTAATTGCTAATGCTAAAATTTATGATGATTCAATAATAGACAGAGAACAAATCTATGATGATCCAATAATAACAGACAGTAGGATTAAAACTTATATTTATAGCCCTAATGATATTTATCTTTTAGTCCTTCATTATGGCTTTCAATCACATATTGAATTTGCAAAAAACGAATCTATTGAAACTATTACTTTAGGCGACTCTTATGCTTGGAAAATCACACCATTAGGCAATAAATTATTCATTAAACCATTAGAACGCAATATTAGAACAAATATGACTATTATTACTAATAAAAAAACATATCAATTTGATATCATTGCTCAAGAATTAGAAAGTGGGAATGAGAAAGATTTAGTATATGTAGTTCGTTTTCAATATCCAAAAAAAACTAGGTAATGTATGGCAAAAGGACCAAAAATAGAGCCATCTGTAAGTGAAGAAAAATCTCCTGAAGTTGAACAAGAATTATCTCAAGTTGCTACTAACCCTAAACAAAATATACTAATTCTTGTTGGAATAGTTATTGTTTTCGGCTATTTATTTTTCAGTATGTTTTTCTCAGGAGGAGAAAACAAATCACAAGATGATAACAAAGTCGCAGTTGAAGCAATTAAACCAACTGAAGCATCAGCTGATAGTGACATACCAGCAATACCTAAATTGCCAACACCACCTAAACTCGAGGATTTAACACCTCCGCCTCCACCAGAAGAAACAACGCCATTGCCTGTAGTACCCTTACCAACGCTGCCCGTGGATACTCCTATATCAATTGATGGCACTCCTAATTTGCCTAACACAAAATTACAAAGCGAAGATTATCAAAAACGTTTAAAGACTAAAAGAAAATCATCAATAGTATTAATCGCAGGAACACCTCCAACTAAAACTGCAGAGCAACTACAGCAAGAAACTGATTTTACCTTTCGAGGTGATATGACTTTGATGCTTGGTAGAGGAAAGTTAATAGATGCAGTAATTGAGACAGCAGTTAATACTGATTTTGGTGGCGAAATACGCGCTGTGATTACTAGAGATATTTATTCAGAATGGGGAAAAAATATTCTCTTGCCAAAAGGCTCACGTGTTTTTGGTAATTATGCTACTGGCATTAATGGGGCCTATGGCAGAATTGCTATTGAATGGATTAGAATAGATTTAGCTAATGGTTATACATTAAATTTAAGTGGAACTGGTATTGACTCATTGGGAAGAAAAGGAACACAAGGTCGAGTTGATCAAAAATTTCGCGAGAGATTTTCAAATGCAGTTTTAAGATCAGCCTTTAATATAGGTCTAGCTAAAGGCCTTGACGCAATAGTAAAACCTCAACTTAACAATGAAGCTGCAGCAAGTCGAACCTTAACTGCATCTAATATTAAAAATATTTCCAATGGAATATTCACTCAAACAAATATAACAGATACACAAAAGAGGGTGCAAATCTGCGCTGCAGTCTTAAGTTCCATTGAAGATAAAACAAGTGCAACATTCAATCAAATTCAAACTGCTTGTAATGAGTTAGCCACTAATGCAACTTCTACTGAAACCGCAAAACTCACATCATTAATGACTACAATTAATGTTGCATCAGATGGTTTATTACAAAACACGACAGCGACTGTTGTGGAAAGCAAATCTCAAGCTGCTGCCAAAGCGGCATATAATGACATATCAGATACATTGAAATCTTTTGTGGAAGAACAAGAATTTAAGCCAACCATAACCATTGATCAAGGAACACCAATAAAAATCTATGTGAATAAAGATTATAAATTTCCAAAAAACGCAATTAAAAATGGTGTAGTAAAATGAGTTTTGCAGCATTAGAAACTTATCTTTTACCATTTAAAAATATTTTTGCCGAAGAAGGTGTTAACGAGTTGATGATCAACAAACCTGGCGAAGTATGGATTGAAAAAAAAGGCGATCAAAGACTAGAACTCATTCCTGAGATTGACATTGATCATTTACTAGGACTTGGTCGCTTAGTAGCACAGTCTGTTGAGCAAAAAATTTCTGAAGAAACTCCGTTACTTTCTGCAACATTGCCAAATGGCTATAGAATTCAAGTAGTATTCCCACCTGCTGTTGAAGCTGGTTTAGTTGGATTTGCGATACGCAAAGGATCCACTATGCATCTCTCCCTTGATCAATATGCTAAGATGGGAGCTTTTGACAATACTTCAACTGAAATAATAATTGATAAAAATAATGCTAAACTTAGCGAATATTTAAAAAAAAAGAAAATCAAAGAATTTATTAAACATGCTGTCTTATGTAAAAAAAATATTATAATTAGTGGTGGTACATCTACTGGTAAAACTACATTCACTAATGCAGCACTTGGTGAGATTCCATCCCATGAGCGCTTGATTACCGTTGAAGATGCTAGAGAGGTTCAACTCCACAATCATTTAAATAAACTACATTTATTATCATCAAAAGGTGGTCAAGGTCGGGCTAAAACAACAACTCAAGAACTTATTGAAGCATGTCTTCGTCTTCGTCCTGATAGAATAATTGTTGGAGAATTAAGAGGAGCTGAGGCATTTAGTTTCTTAAGAGCTATTAATACTGGTCATCCTGGCTCAATTTCAACGTTGCACGCAGACACGCCAGCTATGGCACTTGAGCAATTAAAATTAATGGTTATGCAAGCAGGTCTAGGGATGCCACCTGAAGAGATAAAAAAATATATTAATGCCGTTGTTGATATTGTCGTGCAACTTAAACGAGGTAGTGGTGGTAGAAGATATGTTTCTGAAATATATTTTAAAGATATGGAGGACAAATAATGGGTATACTTACAAAATCTAGAACCATTTTTGGCCATTTAGTAATTCACCCGTTCGTAATTATGAGTGTGTTGTGGATCTCTGGTGTTACAATATCTTTTATAACTAATGAATACAAAACTGTTGGAGTTAATTTTTATACTATATCTCTAACATTTAAATGGGCTTCATGGTTATTTAAATCTTGGAGTCAACTTCCATTAGAAGCTTATGATTATTTAAAAATAAAACTTTTAGCTGGAATTTTTGGTCCATCTTTTATAGTAATTTTGTTTTATATTAAAAATTTCAATAGAATAAAAACGCTAGAATTTTTTAAACCTGTTGAATCAGTTTATGGCTCAGCTGAATGGGCAACCGAAGCAGATATTGAAAGAGCACAACTTCGAGCAAAACATGGCATGTTACTTGGTCTTGATTCAGTTGGTTATTATGTAGCAGATGGATTTCAACACTCATTGTTATTTGCGCCTACTGGTTCTGGTAAAGGCGTGGGCTTTGTAATTCCCAATTTACTTTTTTGGGAACATTCTGTGGTAGTTCATGACATTAAACTTGAGAACCATCAATTAACAAGTGGATGGAGAGCTCAACAAGGACAACAAGTTTTTGTTTGGGAGCCATCAAATCCTGATGGTATTACTCATTGCTATAATCCAATTGACTGGGTCAGTAAAAAACCTGGACAAATGGTTGATGACGTGCAGAAAATTTCAAATTTAATCATGCCAGAGAAGGATTTTTGGAATAATGAAGCTAGAAGTTTATTTTTAGGTGTAGTACTTTGCTTGCTTGCTGATGATACTAAAGTTAAATCTTTTGGTGAAGTTGTCAGAACTATGCGCAGTGATGATGTTGTTTATAACTTGGCGGTAGTTATGGACACATTAGGAGAAGTTATACATCCTGTTGGATATATGAATATTGCTGCTTTCTTACAAAAAGCTGATAAGGAACGCTCTGGTGTTATTTCTACTATGAACTCCTCACTTGAACTGTGGGCAAATCCATTGATTGATGCAGCAACCGCGTCGTCAGATTTTAATATTATGGAGTTTAAAAAAAAGAAAACAACAGTATATGTTGGTTTAACTCCTGATAATATTCAGCGTCTGCAAAAATTAATGCAGATTTTTTATCAGCAGGCAACAGAGTTCTTGAGTCGTAAAATACCTGATGTTAAGGAAGAACCATATGGTGTAATGTTTTTAATGGACGAGTTCCCAACTCTTGGTAAAATGGAACAGTTCAAAGCTGGTATTGCGTATTTTAGAGGTTATAGAGTTAGATTATTCTTGATCATTCAGGATACGCAGCAATTAAAGGGAACATATGAAGAAGCTGGTATGAATTCATTTTTGTCAAACTCAACATACCGTATAACTTTTGCTGCTAATAACTATGAAACTGCAAATCTAATTTCACAATTATGCGGTAATAAAACAGTATCTCAAACTTCTTATAGCAAACCTTTATTTTTTGACTTAAATGTCTCCACTAGAACACAAAGTGTATCAAGTGTACAACGAGCTTTACTTCTTCCACAAGAAGTTATTCAGCTTCCACGTGATGAACAAATTGTTTTAATCGAATCTTTTCCACCAATACGTTCTAAAAAAATTAAATATTTTGCAGATAAATTCTTTACAAAAAGACTTTTACCCCCTACAGTCATACCAATTCAAAAGGCATATGAAATTAAGAATCAAAATGCTCCATCTTCAAAAAATGAAGATTAATGATTCAGAAGTAGTTAAATAGTATTTCTACTTATTAAAAAAACAACTGGTAAAAGAATATAGATTCTTTTAACCTGAAATAAATTAAAAAAAAGAAATAAATGCGCTGTGCAATAATGGATATTGGCTACAACGCCATCCGAGCTGTAGTTTATGAAAGTAATAAACTCGGGGCTCCTGAAATATTTAACAATAAGTTTAAAAGCGATATTCTTACCTTGCTTGCAAACGATTCCTTTGATATAAAACATCAAACTTACTTATCCATTAGATATCTTCTTCATATTTTCGAAAGATTAAATGTAACTGACATTCATTGTGTTGCAACGGCAGTTCTGCGTGGACACCCTAAAGCAAATGATTTTATTCTTTACATAAAAAATAAATATAATTTTGATATTAAGGTCATTACAGGAGAAGAAGAAGCTCGCTTGACTGCACTTGGGCTAATGAGTGGTATTGTTAATTGCAATGGTATTGCAGCTGATCTTGGTGGTGGTAGCCTTGAACTTGTTGAAGTTATGAATAATGAGATTGGTAAGCTTAATTCACTTAAACTGGGTACTAAAGTAATTTCATCTAGAAATATTACTAATACCAAGGAAATTGCATCAATCATCTTAGAAAAATTTGGCAATACACATTATAAAAATCTTTATTTAATTGGTGGAGCACTTAGATTTATTGGCAGATTATATATAGATTTTATGCAATATCCAATTAAGAACTTACATAATCTTGAAATCTCATCTCAAGATTTTATGAATTATTTAGCTAAAATACAGTCTACTTCGATAAATATTCAAAATAAATTTGGAAAAAGAAAGATCAACACCAATGCTATTTTAGTGGCTGAGGCATTAATTGAAGTATTTAAGCCTGAAAAAATTATTATTTCAACATATGGTATAAAAGAAGGAGTAAGAACAGAAATTCTATCAGAGCAAGAGAAAAATATTGTTGAAGCAAAAGTTGCTTATACTTGTAATTATGATACCTCAAAAACTGATTT
Organism: Rickettsiales bacterium; assembly: GCA_003963235.1. Lineage (GTDB taxonomy): Bacteria > Pseudomonadota > Alphaproteobacteria > Rickettsiales > Rickettsiaceae > Megaera_A. The sequence continues at coordinate 11,077 of RXKF01000022.1, read as the reverse complement.
TTCAAGTTATTATGCTATATTAAAAAAAATACTAGTTGAGTCAGAATATTTATACGAATTGTTAAAACTTTCAATCATGCTTGTGTCTTTAAAACACAAATTTGATAAAACACTTCCACCTAAAGCTTTATCTGAGTATATATTAGCCTCAGAAATACCTTTTCCTCATAAAACCAGAGTAATGCTGGCATTAATATTAGCTTATACCTCAAACTATAAGCCAGATCCTGAATTGATAAAAAATGCTAGAAGCCTTATTACAAAAGAAGATTATGCTAATTGTCAAATAATTGGCTATTTCTTACAAATATCTGAGGAAATTGACGGGGCAGATTTTTCACGCCCTTCTTATGATATTAATGTAAAAAATTATTATTTTGAGATAGAATGGAATGAGATCTTACCGCGACCAATTTTTGAAAAAGTATGTATGCGTCTTAAATCTATCGCTTATGCTAAAAAAATATATTTCAATTAATTCTAAAAGGATATTTATATGTTAAAAAATACAGAAAATTCATATGGAACGATTACTAAAATTTTTCATTGGTTGATGTCCATAATGATCATAGGCTTGATAATTGTTGGATTTATTATGAGCTCAATGGAATCATCTCCTGAAAAATTTCAATTATATTACGCGCACAAAGCGGCTGGCGTTGTTATTTTAATATTAGTTATACTCCGAATCATATGGCGATTAAATAATAAACTAGTCCAACTTCCAACTGAATTACCTTTATTTGTTAAATTTTGTGCTAAGGTCACTCATTATTTACAATATGTTTTTATGTTACTTATGCCAATTAGTGGGGTCTTAATGTCAATTCTCTCAGGTCGAGAAATTCCAGTTTTTGGAATATTTACCGTCCCTGCACTTGAAAAAAATACTCAATTAGCTGGTATTTTTTATCAAATACATGTAATTGCGATATGGTTTTTTATTGCTCTCATTATTTTTCATGTTTTAGCTGCTCTCTATCACCATTTTATTCGCAAAGATCAAGTTTTAATACGAATGATTAAATGATTGCATAATTATTGATTTGTAATTGACAATATATTATGCGTTGTGATAGATAATTGCTTAATGCCTCTGTGGTGGAATTGGTAGACACGACAGATTCAAAATCTGTTGCCCTTAAAGCGTGCCGGTTCGAGTCCGGCCAGAGGTACCAATTAAGCGTTAATAATTTAAGAGCGATTAGCTGGTTTCTAATATTTTACTAAAATATGGACGCGAGCCTAATGCTTGCACTCTATAACTTATTAACAAAAGAGTTATTCGTGAACATACTCAGGATCAGAGTGATCTAAACTAAGCACTTCGAATGCTTCGTGCATGTGTCTTAAGGCAAGATCTATTTTATTTGCTTGATTAGCACTAGCCTCATTTAATGTTTTTACAGTTTCCTTTAAGCTTTCAACTTCAATTAGTAATTGTTGATTGTGCTGCTTTAGAGCTTCTTCTCTTTTCAATGCTTCATTTTGAGCTTTAATAGTCTCTTGGATTTCTTTTATTCCTTGCAAAATTGCCGCCTGCCCGTATTGCTTCATATAATTGAATTAATTCTTCTTTAGCGCTTTCTGTAAATAATTCTTCGACATTCATTCCTTTAATCAACTTTTCTGCTTCCGTAGGTTGAGATTTTTTTATTTTTTCAGTTAATTGATTAAGTTTATTATTTTGAATGGTTTTTTTAAACATATAATAATTTGATTAATTAATATTCTATAATTATACGCAGATTTATGACGCAGCTAAGAATTCATATCTTAAAAACTATTTTAAGATATAAAAATATAATAGAAAGTATATTGTAGATATAACTGTAGTAAAAAATAAAATTGCATTTTAGTATTAACGACTAGTTAAAGACGAAATAAATAGTTGAATATATCAAAAGATAATATACTTAAACAAAATAAAAAGATGAAAATAATAAATATACTAATCTTAGTTTTTGGTTTGATGGCTATTCAAGGTTGCTCTGTCTATAAAGCATCTTCAAACGAAGGAGTGTCAGTTAACGATATCAAAAAATGTAACACTAAGGGTTGCTTGTTATCATTAGGGATGGATGTTGTGAGTGGTAAACTTAATCATAAAGGACAGTTTGTTGAAATTTTCAGAGGTAAAGCTAGAAAAAGTGGCGGAAATTACCTAAGAGCAGTTGGACATGGTATTATGGATGTTGGAACTTTGGGTTTATGGGAAGTAGTTGGAACTCCTGTGGAAGGAGCGATTTCAAATAACCTCGGTTTTATCACTGCAATTGCTACTTTTGATGGCGATAATGATCTTGAATATATTTTACGCACAGAAATTTATGATGCTCATGGCAGGAGACTTGATGTTATAAAATAATAATTTCAGTTTACATTTGATGTTATAAAGCCAGTACATAATTTTATGTTACTGGCCTTTTTGGTTATTATAACAATTTTAATTTTTAGCCTCCAAGACCCATTATTTCTTCAATTGAATTAGAAATCACCTTCAGGTCTTGTTCTCTTGATAAGCGATGATCGCCATCTTTAATTAATTTTAACACTGACTTACAGGTTTGTATTTTTTCAAATGCATTTTTTGAAATATCACATGGTACATCAATATCTAGGCAGCCATGAATTAAATGAACTGGACATTTAATATTAATTATATCTTGATTAAGAATAAGATGTTTTTTACCATCTTCAATTAGATTCAAACTTATTGGATAATGATGAGAACAATCTTTACCAGTACCAGTGACTAGGCATGACCCAGATTGATTTAATTGCTGCTTTTGAATGGTAGATAATTTCTCATAAATTAATTTCTCAGTACAATCAAAGGCTGCTGCAATGGTAACAATGCCACTTATTTTCGCCTCATTTTTCATCGTTGCTAGAAAGACAATCCACGCACCAAGACTAGAACCAATCAAAATTATTGGATCATCAATCATATTAATAATTGCTTGTAAACCTTCTTGCCAGCTACTAATTGTTTGATCAAGAAAAAGTCCAGATGATTGACCACACCCAAAATTATCAAATCTAATAAAGTTATAATCCTTAGTTTGACAAAAATTTTCAAGATAAATTGCTTTCTCACCATTCATGTCAGACATCAAACCATGATTAAATATTATAAAAGGAGCTTTCTTTTTTGTTGCAGTATGTTTATTATAGGCAATAAACTTTTCTTTATTGTTTAAATATAAAATATTCATTAGTAACAAATTTTAATATTAATATGGATGTAGAAAAAAAATATCATAAAAAAACTATTCTGCAAGTAATACCAGCGCTAACAAGTGGTGGCGTTGAACGTGGGACATTGGAAATTGCAAAAAAAGTTGTTGAATCTGGAAATGTATCAATTGTCATATCCAATGGTGGTACACTTGTGGATAAATTAGAACAAGAAGGTTCACTTCATATTCATCTTGATGTTGCTAGCAAAAACCCTTTTACCATATGGCGTAACGCTGGAAAAATTGCTGATATTATTCGTTTGCATAATGTAGATATAATCCATGCACGTTCAAGAGCACCAGCATGGAGCTGTTACTTAGCTGCTAAATCAACTAAGATAAAATTAATTACCACTTTTCATGGAATATATAATTTCAAAAATAGAATTAAGAAATATTATAATAGTATAATGACTGAAGGAATTAAGGTTATTGCTGTTTCAAATTTTGTTTCAACTCATATAATTGAAAATTATAAAATAAAAGATAAAGAAAAAATTGTAGTAATTCATCGTGGTGTAAATCATGCAGAATTTTCTAAACAACATTTATCAGATGAAATTTTATATAAATTTAGAGAAAAATATAACGTACCAATTAATAGTCCAATAATATTATTGCCATCTAGAATGACTAGGTGGAAAGGACATTTATATTTAATTGAGGCTTTAAATAAAATCAAGGATCTGAATTTTTATTGTATCTTAGCTGGTGACTTATCAAAGCATCCACATTTTGTTAACAATATTCAGGATAAAATACGTGAATATAAATTGCAAAATCGTGTGCAGTTATTTGGTAATGAGCCAAATATGCTAGGACTTTATGGCATTGCAGATATTGTTCTTTCAACTTCTATTGAACCTGAAGCATTTGGTCGTACTATAATTGAAGCACAATCAATGGAAAAAATTGTCATAGCAACTAATATTGGTGGCGCCTGCGAGACTATTCAAGATAATGTAACTGGTTTTCATGTCCAGCCAAAAAATAGCGTAGATCTTGCTAAAAAAATTCAGCTAGCTTTAGAAATTCTTGGGACCGAGAAAGAAAAAGAGATAACTCAAGCTGCAAGAGCCAGTGTGATCAAAGACTTTTCATTAAAATTAATGCTTGAGAAAACTTTGAATATCTACAATGAAGTTGATTGACAATTATAAAGTTTCTGCATTGTAATAATATTGTATGCTTAAGGAAATCTACGAGATTTGTATATGTTTAAGAAATCCATAGAAGTTAAGGTGGATTGAAGAATGCTATAAAAGATTCAAAGTTATAAAAGATTCAAAGTTGGTGCTGAACTAGAAAATTTTTTGGTATAAGTTTAGAGGCAGTATTACAAGAATTTTGAGCGCACATAGTTATGTGTAATATTCTTACGGAATTTATGTGTGATGTATCAAAGTTTTCAAGAAATTGATAGTTTACCTGAGTATAACGCTAATTCGAGATAAGTATAAAAAACCTAAAAGACATCATGTTTTTAGGAACGTATGTTAATCTCAAAATTCTTTGATCTACAACAATCCTAAGCTTTTTGGTTTGCAATATTTAAGCCAAATATCAATCATTAACTTAGTGATTACTAATGCACCATACATAGATGATATAACGCCAATAGTTAAAGTAACAGCAAAACCCTTAATAGCACCCACACCAAATGTATATAGTAAAAAAGCAGCAATTAGAGTGGTGATATTAGAGTCAACAATAGTAGTAAAGGCTGAATCAAAACCCATCTTAACTGCAAATAAATTAGAGCAACCTTTTTGTAGCTCCTCTTTAATTCGCTCATATATTAAAACATTAGCATCAACTGCCATCCCAATTGTTAAAATAATTCCTGCAATACCTGGGAGAGTTAAGGTAGCTTGTAAAATTGACAAAAGTGCAAATATGTATAAAAGTGCAATCATCAAAGTAATATTTGCAAATATACCAAGCATTCCGTATGAAAGCAGCATAAACACTACTACAAGCAGGAATCCAACCAAAGCCGCAAGTTTACCTGATTGAATCGAATCAGCTCCAAGATTTGGGCCAATTGATCGCTCTTCAATGACTTTTAATGGAGCAGGTAGTGCTCCAGCACGTAACATTAAAGCAAGCTCAGTTGCAGAATCAACGGTAAAACTACCAGAAATAATACCATCTCCTCCAGTAATTGGAGAATTAATAGATGGCGCGCTCAAAACTTTATCATCAAGAATAATTGCTAAACGCTTGCCAGTATTTTTGGTTGTAACTTCAGCAAATTTTTTAGCTCCAACATGATTCATCGAAAAATGAACAACTGGAACTGCATCTTGAAACTGAGCTTGGGCATTATTTAATTGATCACCAGTTATAACTGCTTTTTTCTTGATTACTAATGAATTTTGACCATCTTCAAATTTAACTAATCTTGAGCCAGCAGGAACTTGACCATTAATTGCTCGACCTAAATCAGCTTGTTCATCAACTAAATGAAAAGTAAGTTTTGCAGTTTTACCTAAAACTCTTTTTAGTTCTCCAGGATTTTCTTCACCAGGTACTTGTAATAGAATATTAGCTACTCCTTGGCGTTGAATATTTGGCTCTTTTGTTCCAGTGCTGTCGACTCTCATTCGAACTATTTCAATCGATTGGTCAATTACTCTATCTTGAATTTGGTTTATAGCATATTCACTATAATAAATTATGAAACTATCATTTTCATTAGCATATGAAATATTAGGATCTATATTCTTAATAATTCTTTTAATATTTTCTGTATCTTCTAATTTGCGATATTGAAAGCTAATTTTATTTTGAACAACTTCAAGATTTCTATAACCAATTTTCTCATCGCGAAGATATTTCTTTAAAGATTCTGCTACTGAATTAGTCACATCATTCATATAGCTATCAAAATCAACACTTAAAAGCAAATGAGACCCACCTCTTAAATCAAGGCCTAAATTTATTTTTTCTGTTGGAATCCATGAGGCTTTAATATTAGTAAGATTTGGCACCATATATAATAAAGATATAAGTGTGAGGAAAATTGAACTTAACAGTTTCCATGAAGATATTTTATTCATATCTGATATTTTTTGTAATAAATTGTTTTTGCATAGGGTTATATATAATATACGCTTTATAAATAACAAAGCGTATATTAATTACTATTTATTTTTTTCTTCTTTATTGCTTCTACTAACAATATTAGCAATAGCGCTTTTAAGAATTTTAATCTCTACATCTTTTGCAACTCTAACCATTATAGTATTATCACTATCATTGATTGAAGTGACAATGCCAAATAAACCAGAATTAGTCATCACTTCTTCGCCTTTTTTTACACCTGAAACTAATGCTTCTTGAGCACGACGACGCTTATCCTGAGGTCTTATTAGTAAAAAGTAAAATACAATAAAGATTAGAACCATTGGGATCATGCTCGGCCAGTTTGTTTGAGCTGAAGGAGGTGCAACTGGTGCGTTCGTATCTTGCAGAGTTATAGTATCTGTATTAACAATCGTGTTTTCTGTATCCATATAATATCCTTAGTTATTTATTTTTTAATCAAGTCATTATACATGCTTATTTATCTCTTTCAATTCCTTATTATAAAGTTTGTGATATTCGTGGTGCAAACTTAATAGTTCTGAATGAGTTCCTTGTTCAATGATCTGACCATTTTTCATAACAATGATTTGATCAGCATTTTCCACAGAGCTGAGCCTATGAGAAATTACTAAGGTAGTTTTATTCTTTCTAAGCAGTGTAATTGATTCAAGAATTGCAGTTTCAGAATTTGGATCAAGAGCGCTTGTGGCCTCGTCTAGTATTAAGATTGGAGCATCTTTTAAAAAAGCTCTAGCAATTGATATTCTTTGTCTTTGTCCACCTGACAAAGTTCTTCCATCTGTTCCTAATATAGTATCATATTGCTGCGGGAGCATTTCAATAAATTGATGAGCACTAGCATGTTTTGCAGCCGCGACAATTTGCTGCATAGAAACATTTTCACATCCATAAGCGATATTTTCAGCAACAGTTGCATCAAATAAAATTGTGTCTTGAGAAATTAATGCAATTTGCTTTCTTAAAGACTCAAGAGTTATTAATTTTATATCACAACCATTAATAAGAATTGAACCATTTGTTGGATCAAACATTCGAATAAGCATGTTAGTCACTGAAGTTTTTCCACTACCAGAGCTGCCAACAAAAGCATAGGTGCTTCCAGAGTTAATTTTTAAATTAAAATCTTTTATGGCTATTTTATCATTGCCAAATTTCATCTCAATATTTTGAAATTCAATTTGAGGATTATTAAATTCAAAAGACTTTGCTGCTATGGAGTCAATGATTGTTGGTTTTAAATCCAATATGTTAAATACTCGGTTGGCTGCCGCAATACCTTCTTGTAAGTTTACATTTAAAGATACTAGGCTTTTAAAAGGTCTGTAAGCAGAAACAAAAGCTGTGATAAACGTAAAGAGCGTACCTGTAGTCATGCGATCACTTGCAATCGCGTAATTACCGTACCAAATAAGACTCACAATGGTTAAGCCACTTAATATTTCCATTATAGGAGATGCTATTGAATCAAGCTTTGCTGCCTTTTTATAAAAATTTAAAATCTTTGCAGTAATATCTTTTGCTTTTACCACTTCTTTTTTTTCTGTGCAAAAAGATTTAATAATTTTTATAGAGTAAAAAGATTCATCAAGTTTTGCTGTAAAATTACTAAGTTCTTCTTGTGCTTGAGCTGTAACTACTCTCATCCTACGACCCATTTTCTGAATAGGATATATTGCGGCGGGAAAAGCTAAAAATACACAAGATGCCAAAAAAGGATCTAGACTAAACATTATGCTAATTAGAAAAATTACTGATAGTAAATGCTTGGCGCAACCAATTAGTAAATTAGACACCGCTCCCCGCATTAAAACAATATCATTAGTAAATCGTGAGATTAATCTGCCAGAAGATTGTGACTGAATAAAAAGAAAATCAGTATATAATAAATGCTGATACATCTGCATTTGTAGATCTGTTAAAATTTGCTGACCTACATATTTAATAATGTAGCCTTGGAAATATTCGGCAAAACCTTTTATAGTATATATAACTATTATAAAGAAGGTTATTATTATTAACATTTCTTGATTATGTTCAATTAGAACCTTATCAATAATTGGTTTTGTTAATCTAACTATTGCCGCAGCGCAAACTGCAGCAATAACCATAAAAAATATTGCTGTAAATATTTTATTTCTATAAGGAGTTAGATGCTCCTTCAATAGTCTTTTAATAATTAGCTTTGTCTGTATATTTTCTTTAATTTGCAAAAGTAGAACTCCAAAAAAAATTTAACACAGAAAAAACAATACAGAAATATTTAATCCAAGCAATAGCCACGAGATCTAATTGTTTTAATAAGTGGATAACGATCAGTGTCAAGTTTCATTAAAATTCTGATTCTATTTATGTGTACATCAATTGTTCTAAGAGAAATATCTTTACTGGTATTCCAAACATGATCAATTATTTCAGCACGAGAATATATATTTTTAGGTTTTAGTACAAATAATTGAAGAATTTTAAATTCTGTGGGACCTAAATGAACTAATTTATTTGCTCTAGTTACCTGAAAAGTTGATAGATCCATGCTTATGTCGTTATACTTAATTATCTTATCCTGAAAAATTGGATTAGATTTACGAAGCAATGATCTAATTAAAGTCATCAGCTCAATGGGTGTAAATGGTCTAACTAAAACTTCATAATTACCTTGAGTTGTATTATAATTAGCGGCTGATTCATCTTGCTCTATCAAAAATACCACAGGCAATTCTTTTTGATGTGAAATTTTTCTTAAAGATACCGCTATTTCTTTTGCAGATTGATTTGGTATTCTTGAACTGATGATTGCAACATTAAGTATATTTGTCTCAGCAGACTTTAAAGCTGTTTCATAATCTCTAGCTCTAATTACATTAAACCAATATCTCTCAATCATGTTACAAATATTAGCATTCATTTGTTCGTCTGGTTCTACTACCAGAATTTTTGGTGGCAATTTATCTGACACGTTTAGCAATCTCCTTATTAATTATTCAATTTGTCTTTGTTAGTGTTAGTTATTATATTATTTTTATCATTACAACCAAGTAAAACACAATTAACCAAGTGTTATTTTTTCTGCTTTATGTCCATTTGAATACATTTTTGCACAATAAGTGAAAATTGTACTTGAATTAAGTAGTTTAAATTGGTATAAATGGCTCTATTTTAGAGCACTTATTTATTTGGAGACGCTTTTTATGGCATTTTATGAGTCCATTATTATTATTCGTCAGGATGTATCATCAGCTGATGTAGACAAAATTGCAAACGATATTAAAACAGTTATTACCGACCTTGGTGGTAAAATTATTAAAACTGAATATTGGGGCTTAAGAAGTCTTGCTTATGAAATTCAGAATAATAAGAAAGGTCATTATTATTTTATGGGTATTGAAGCTGACAAGCCAACACTTGATGAGATGAATAGAAAAATTAAACTTAGTGAAAGTATAATTAGATCATCTCTTATTCGTGTAAATGAAATAAGCAAAGATGTATCACCGATTCTTAGAGCTAAAAGTTCCGAGGATGAAAATGTTGTTGATGTTACATCAACAAGAGATTAAAATTATTTTAAATAACATAATAGATTAAATTTATGTCACAAGATTTTTCTTCAGAATCAAAAAAATCATTTGAAATGTCAGGTGATAGAAATAATGGTAAAACATTTTTCAAAAAGAATAAGGGCTGTCCTTTTTCTGATGTAAACGCTAGCGTAATTGACTATAAAGATCCAGATCTTTTAGGTAAATTTATTTCCGAAGGTGGCAGAATGCTTCCAAGTAGGATCACTAATGTTTGCGCAAAAAAACAAAGAGCCTTAAAAAAGGCAATTAAACATAGCAGAACGCTAGCTTTATTACCATTTGTTTATACAGGTAGATAAGCTTAGATTAAAAGTCAATATTATTTGAAATTTATAAATATATAATTATGCAAGTTATTTTAGTTAAATCAGTAAGAAAACTGGGAAAAATAGGTGATACTGTAAATGTTGCCGATGGCTTTGGTCGCAATTATTTAATTCCTCAGGAGCTTGCTATTAGAGCTACGCGCGACAATGTAGCAAAATTTTCTACTCAAAAAAATGAATTAGAAGAAAAAAACAAACAAAGCAAAATACTAGCTGAAAAAGTTGCTGATTCTTTGAAGGGGAAGCATTTAACTTTTGTTACGCAGTCTGCTGCTGATGGTAGATTATTTGGCTCAGTTAGTAGCAAAGCAATCGCTGCTGAACTAACTAAAATTACAGATATCAATCTTAATTATGCAAATATTCTTTTAGAGAACCCAATTAAATTTAATGGTGTTTACGAGGTTCAAGTTAGTCTTCATTCGGAAGTAACTACAAATATTTTAATCGTTATTGCTAAAACTGATTCTGAAGCTCAAGACGCGCTGAAGGAATTTAAAGAAGGTGGTAAAAAAGAAGAAATACAAAAAGAGGATGAGTTGAATGCAATCGAGCATCAAAGCTTAAATGAAATAAAAAACAATGCTTCAGTTAATTAAATAAATCTTCTGAAAATTTAGATATTATATTTTAAAAAGAGATAAATACATAATTTGTGTTTATCTTTTTTTTTATAATTTTTAAGTGAGCGTTCGCTCAATGGCTTCAACTTAAAGAAAAATAAATAAAAGCATAGAACTTAAGATTGTTTTTGTATAGCATCTTTTTATTTTAGGAGGATGCCATATGAAAAGGGGTAAAGACTTAATCAATCAATCTA
>RXKF01000085.1 GCA_003963235.1 Rickettsiales bacterium | reverse complement strand
CCGGGAAATAGAAATTCCGGATATTGCAATGAAAATGTTTCGATGCTCACTTCATCTTTCTCGCGTAAAAATTCTGTTGCCAAGCGTTCATTGTACGCTGCCAAACCGCCTCGAAGTGGATGTGCTGAACCGAGAATTACAACTTTCATTTCTGCATTAGTTGATAAAGCAACTATAATCTTGATTATGATACACGTTATTGTGCCAAAATAAATTCAGCAATTTTATCGCCTACTTGTGAGGTGGTGTAGGTGCCATTATTGATATCTTCTGTAACAAATCCTTCATTCATGGCTTTTTCAACAGCATTTGTAATAGCGGCACTTTCCTCTAAAAGTCCAAAGCTATATTCCAACATCAATGCTGCCGACAAAATAGTAGCCATTGGATTGGCAATATTTTTTCCGGCTGCTTGTGGATAAGAACCATGTATAGGCTCGTATAACGAAATTTTATTTCCTAAAGATGCAGATGGCAACAAACCCAAACTACCTGTAATTACAGATGCTTCGTCGCTGATAATATCACCAAATAAATTCGAGGTGACAATAACATCAAAAATTTCAGGACTAGTAGCAAGGCGCGCAGTTCCAATATCTACTATATAATGCTCATTTTTAATTTGCGGATATTCTTTAGCAATTTCATCAAAAACCTGATGAAAGATACCATCAGAAAATTTCATAATGTTATCTTTACTAAAACATGAAACTTTTGTACGATTATTTAATACTGCGTATTCAAATGCATATCTAACAATTTTTTCACAACCAACACGACTGACAAGCTTAATCGATTCACGCATGTTTCTTGTATGCCTATATTCAATGCCCGCATAAATATCTTCTTCATTCTCACGAACTATTGTTACATTTAAATTGGGATGAAGCGTTTCAACAAATGGAGAATATGAAATAGTTGGACGCACATTAGCGTAAAGCCCTAAAGCTTTGCGAAGCGTTACATTTAAGCTTTTATAACCACCGCCCTGTGGCGTAGTTATTGGAGCTTTGAGTAGTATTTTATTGCGTTCAATCATCTCCCATGCTTCTGGAGCAATGCCTGAGGTATAATTTTTCTTGTAAAGCTTTTCACCAATTTCAATTACTTCAACTTGGATTTGAGCTTCAGCTTTTTTTAAGATATAAAGTACAGCATCCATTATTTCAGGACCAATGCCATCTCCATACGCAACTGTGATTGGAACTATTTTTGACATATCTATTTACACATTACAGATTAAAAAATTAATATTTTTAATTATAACAGTAGTTTTTATATACCTTGCGAATATTTATAAAAAATCCAATTACTAAGCAACAATCAGTTATTAACTGTTTCTTTTTAACAATTTAATATAAATAAATATTTTAATAAATAATTCACGTCGAAGTTGAAATCAAACGTTGATAATCATCTCGTAGTAACTTAACGCCTATGATCCACGTGATGCACACAACTACAAACACACTCATCAATATTCCTACAATATCTTCATGCCTTGCCATAGGGTAAATTGTAAAACTAATAATTTGTATAATTGCGCCTAAAGATTTTCCGACCTTTGCACCAAGCACGTCAACTGCTGCCTTTCCTTTAGTTTTCATTTCTTGATCAAGGGGTATATAAACCATTTCTTTAGTTGCATCAAATAAAGAATATTTCACGCCCTTACCTAGCACATTTTGCAGACCTCCAATAAATACGATAATCATCAAAGGAGATGCAAAAGTTAAAAATGAAAATACATGCTCTAATCTGTTTTCAACTAAAACAAAAATAAAGAAAACAGAGCCCACAATTAGTAAAGTCAGAGGCGTTAATACCGCACCCCAAAACCAACCAAATCTCTTGATGATGCCATTGCCAATAAAAATAAACATAAATGTAGATATGCCAGTCCAAAATGCAACATTACCGTGATATGCCATAAAATCACTAGTATCTGGGTATAATGCTTTAGTACGCGACATCCATAATCCTTCAATTAAGTTTAGAGCCGTGCTGTATGAAATAGTTAAGATACAAATTAATGCTAAGTATTTTGAGGTAAATATCATTTTAGCACTTTGTCTTAAAGTTAATTTCAAAATATCTGTTCGTTTATTTTTAAACATGATATTTTTTAATGTTTTAATATTTCTAACTTCAATATACCGATGTAAAAGTAAACAAATAGCTCCAGAACTTCCAATCAATATAGTCATTGATTTTAATACCATTTCCGACTTATCAGTTGAGTTAGCAAAAAAACTCATTAAAAAATGATTAGATTGAGTGAGGTAAACAATTAATACCCCAGAAAGCAGTAAATTCAATTGTCCAAATAAACCGAAAAAAATATAAAATCTCTTTGCTTCTTCCGTTTTAGTTATTTTATTTGCTAATTGCCAGAAAAATACGAAAAAGACCGTAACAGTCCAAAGCTCAGCAATTATATAATATAACACAAAACTCCATTTACCCCACATCACTATAAACCATTTTAAATGTGGATATAATTCAATGTAATTATTAACAATTAATGGATCTGGATGAAAATAATCTCGATTAGGAAAAATTACAAAGGCAAAAACTATAAATACTAAAAGAAAAATAGAAACAATAATCCTAAAGACCTGCTCTGTTGTCATTATATTACACATTTTGGTATAAATTATGACAAATAAAATTCCAATAGGCATTTCGCCCCAAAATTTGATAAAGCTCAACACTTCTGTACCAATCATAGTGACAATAAAGCCATCTTTAATGGATCGTGCTAGATTCTGAGTAAGAAGAATAAATAGCATTAAAAATGCCATTGGCAAAAATTTTATCAGCTCATGTGACCTAACTGGCCACATTGCGAACCTTAAATTACTATATCTAAATTTTTGTATAAAAATGTTCTTTAGGAATAAATTTTTCATTATATAATTTATATATTGCAATAGTGTGCTTAAGCTAGATCAATACAATAACCATGTCAATGTTTAGACTTAAAAAAAATATTTCAATATCTTACTGATATTTATTACGAGCCAACCATATCTTCTGGCACAACATATTTATCAAACTCCTCAGCCGATAAATAACTCAGGGAAATTGCAGCTTCCTTAAGAGTTGTATTTTCAACGTAAGCTTTTTTTGCAATTTTTGCTGCCTTGTCGTAGCCTATGTGAGGATTTAAAGCAGTAACCAGCATTAATGACTGATCGCGCAAAAATGTAATTCGCTCAATATTTGGCTCTATTCCATCAATGCAATTATCAACCAAACTAATCATTGCATCGCTAAGTAAATTGATTGAATGAAGCACATTTTGAATAATTAAAGGCTTAAATACATTTAATTCAAAATGCCCGTTAGATCCACCAATAGTCACAGCAACGTGATTGCCCATAACTTGCGCTGCCACCATAGTCATAGCTTCACATTGAGTTGGATTTACTTTACCTGGCATTATTGAAGAACCCGGCTCATTTTCTGGTAATTTTAGTTCACCAAACCCACATCTTGGCCCAGAACCTAGTAACCTTATGTCATTAGCTATTTTCATCATGCTTACAGCCAGAGTATTAAGTGCTCCAGAAAATTCCACTAAAGCATCATTACAAGCAAGAGACTCAAATTTATTTTCAGCCGTTTTAAAACTATAACCAGTGAAATTTGATACTTCGTTTGCAAAATTTTGGGCAAAATCTTTGTGGCAATTAATACCAGTTCCTACAGCCGTTCCTCCTTGCGCTAGATAATGCACTCTCTGCAGGCTTTGCTTTATCCGCTCTATGCTTAGCTCAATCTGGGATGCATATCCCGAAAATTCTTGGCCCAAGGTAATAGGCGTGGCATCTTGCAAGTGCGTTCTACCAATTTTAACAATGGACTGCCATTTTTTTGCTTTTGAATCTAAACTATTGTGAATTTTTTTCAGCGCTGGAAATAATTTTTTATTCACCGTGAGCACAGTTGCTATATGCATCGCAGTTGGAAATGAATCATTGGATGATTGACCCATATTAACATGATCATTAGGATGAACTGGCGATTTGCCACCCTTATTTCCGGTAAGCTTCTCATTAGAAATACCAGCAATAACCTCATTCATATTCATATTAGTCTGCGTACCAGACCCAGTCTGCCATATAACTAATGGAAAATTATCTTTAAACTCTCCTGCTAAAATACGATCAGCAGACTCAATTATTGAAGTAGCAATCTCTGGTTTAAGTACACCGAGATCCAAGTGGACTTTTGCAGCTGATCTTTTCAGAATAGCAAGTGCCGTAATTAATTCTACGGGCATTTTTTGATTTGCAATTTTAAAATTATCAATGGAACGCTGAGTTTGCGCTCCCCAATAAAATTGATTATCAACTTTTATCTCACCCATTGAATCAGTTTCTATTCTAAAGCTACTCATAATCACCTACTCTCTATTTTTTCATAATTGAATATTCATATGAATTATTATTTTTCTGCACCATTGACTTATAACCACTAACATCACATAAATTAAGAATATAATGCTCACGACAATTCATAACAGTTATTGGTATTGAATCATCACCATTTAAAATCGAAAATGACTCTTCCTTTAAGTTTAAATTGTGATTATTACTAATAATCTTAATTAATTGATTGTCTTCGCTAACATAAAAATTAATTTCTCCTTTAATAGTAATTTGCTCAGCCACAATCGAAATTAAACAATATATCGCTTTGGTAATTTGATTATGAATGTTTTTCTCTGCATTATTAACATGCGAAATAAATTCGATATTTTCAGTTTCAAAAAACTCTTCCAGACATTTAATAATAATAGCTAAATGAACCGGATCATCATCTGATATGCTATAAATACTTCGAAAAAACTTAATGCGTTTGATTAAATTTTTTGATTCTGAATAAACTAGTTTTTTTGCCTGCTCGCTGATGGATTCATTAGTTCCTTCAAGAAGGCTTAAACAATTATCAATGGTTCCGATTGACCCAGCCAAATCATGGCAAATTTTTGCACATAATGATTGCGATAGTTTTAAAGCTTCACTCATATAAAAACCTATAATTAATCTAAATCTTAATTGATTAGACAACCCCAGTTATGGATAAGCTTTGCTTATCCATAACAGAATAAATTTGAAGAAATCAGGCTTGGAGCGGTCCTCGCCTGATTTAATTTTTTTATTTTTTCTTTCTTATTTATCATTTTGCCCTTATATTTTGTTTCTATTTATTTTTATTTGCCTATTATTCTCTGCTTATTCCTATTTTCCCCAAGAATGGATATGCTTTGCTTATCCATTATTGGCGTTAGATATGAATTTGTTTACCATAAGCCTGCAGCACCGACTCATGCATCATTTCTGAAAGTGTTGGGTGAGGAAAGATCGTATTCATAAGATCAATTTCCGTCCCTTCCATTTGTTTTGCAATAACATATCCTTGAATTAACTCGGTAACATCCAAGCCAACCATATGCGCTCCAAGCATTTCGCCGGATTTTTTATCAAATATAGTTTTAATTAAACCATCACTATTGCCTAAAATCAAGCTTTTTGCGTTAGCATACGATGGAAATCTGCCAATTTTTACTTCATAACCAGCTTTTAATGCCTGATCTTCCGTTAAACCAACACTAGCAATTTGTGGATTTGAATATGTACAGCCTGGAATATTAGCCTTAATTATTGGATGTGGTTTTTTGCCAGCAATATTTTCTGCTGCAATAATTCCCTCGTGACTGCTTTTATGAGCAAGCCAAGGAGCGCCCGCAACATCTCCAATTGCATATATATTATTTTCAGCAGTTTGCATTAAATTATTAGTCACAATATGAGTATTTTCAACAATAATTTTAGTATTATCCAAACCAATATTTTCAATATTACCCACAATACCAACTGCCATTAAAAGCACATCGGATTCAATTTTTTCCTCTTTTGAACCAACTTCAAAGCTAATAGTTATTTTACTATCAGAGTTAGTTTGCTTTATTAATTTCACACCAGTTTTAAATTTAATCCCCTTAGTTTCAAAAGATTTTCTAGCAATATTACTAATCTCAATATCTTCAACCGGTAAAATCCTATCCATAGATTCAAGCACCGTGACATCAGCCCCAAACGCATTATAAAAGCTGGCAAATTCAATACCAATAGCCCCAGAGCCTACTATAACAATTGATTTTGGCATAAATTTTGGTAATAATGCTTCACGATATGACCAAATATTTTTATCATTAGGTTCAAATCCTGATAAAATACGTGCTCTTGCTCCTGTTGCAATTATTATATTTTTAGCAGAAATAGCATTCGCACCATTTACAGAAATTTGTTTTGTTCCATCTGATTTTGATTTTTCTATTTTCGCGAATCCTTCAATCAAAGTTACTTTATTTTTTTTCAGCAAGCCATGAATTCCCTTCACTAATTTGCCAGAGACATCTCTAGAGCGCGCGACAATCTTATCCAAATCGAATTTGATATCGCCAACGCTAAGGCCAAACTCATCAGAATGTTTAATATGCTCATACATTTCTGCTGATTTTAGTAGTGATTTGGTTGGAATACATCCCCAATTAAGACAAATCCCGCCTAAATGCTCTTTTTCAATTACAGCAGTTTTTTTACCCAATTGCGCTGCTCTTATTGCAGCTACATAGCCTCCAGGCCCTCCCCCAATCACCACTACATCAAAAACTTCCATATCATTACTCTTTTTTAAATATTATGCATCAACTAGGTTTTTTAGTCTTATATGAACATCAATATTGGTGATTCAATATATTTCTTAAATGATGCAAGAAATTGCGCACCGACCGCGCCATCAACAACTCTATGATCACAAGACAAATTAACATCCATCATAGTTCGAATTTCAATTTTATCATCAATACACACAGCTCGTTTGTTACTCATACCGATTGCAATAATGCAGCCTTGAGGAGGATTAATAATAGCGTTAAAACTTTTAATTCCATACATACCAAGATTTGAAATGCTGAAGCCTCCACCTTGATATTCTTCAGGTTTTAAGCTGTTTTCTCTAGCTC
Organism: Rickettsiales bacterium; assembly: GCA_003963235.1. GTDB lineage: Bacteria > Pseudomonadota > Alphaproteobacteria > Rickettsiales > Rickettsiaceae > Megaera_A. The sequence goes on along the minus strand of RXKF01000085.1, from coordinate 27,183 downwards.
TTTTAGCGAGATCTTTCATTTCATCTGATATTTTAAAAATATCTTTTTGATCAGCATTGTTAATCACTGGGGTGATTAATCCACCATCAATTGCCACTGCAACTGAAATATCAACATTATTATATATTTTAATTGCCGAATCTGTCCAGCTAGCATTTGCCTGCGGCACTTCTTTCAACGCTTTGGCTGCTGCTAATATAATAAAATCATTTACTGAAAGTTTTTTATTTTTATCATTTTTAAGATCACTAAATGTGTCATTAATTTTCATTCTGGCTGCAAGCAATTCATCCATAACACATTCAATTGATAGATAAAAATGCGGAACAGTTAGTTTTGATTCAAGCAATCTCTTCGCAATTACTTTTCGCATATTATTATTAGGAATTGTATAAAATTCTTCAGGATGTCTAATAATTTTTCCTTTAGAACTATTTCCTGATAATACATCTGCTTTAATAATTCTGCCATGTGGACCGCTGCCAATAATATGAGCTAAGTTTATCCCTTCCATTGCAGCGACACGCTTTGCTAATGGTGAGGCAAAAATTCTAGTTTTATTTGCAATATTATTTTGTTCAGTTTTTACTATAACCTGTTGTTCTTTAATGATATTATCTTTTTCTGCGCTGGCTATTTCTTGTTTTAATTGAGATGGCGCTTGATGTTTAGTAATAAAATCATTTATTGCTGCATCATCTTCACCTTCTTCTAATAATACGGCAATTAAGGTGTTAACAGGCACTTCTTCTGTTCCTTCTTGAATAAGAATTCGAGCAATCACTCCTTCATCCACCGCCTCTACTTCCATGGTAGCTTTATCAGTTTCAATTTCAGCAATTACTTCACCAGCCTTTACTTTATCCCCTGCTTTTTTAAACCATTTCGTTAAATTTCCATGTTCCATTGTGGGAGATAAAGCAGGCATTAAAATTTTTATTGGCATTAGTTTTCTCTTTTAATATATCTAAATATTTTTTATTCTACTTTACTGTAACAAGCTTTTTTAGCAGCCTCTACAATTTCGTCAACAGTAGGCAATGATAGTTTTTCTAAATTAATTGCATATGGAAGCGGCACATCTTTAGCAGTAATGATTTCTACAGGCGCATCTAAATAATCAAATGCAGACCTCATAATGATTGAGCTAATTGTAGCGCCAATTCCTGCAAAAAACCAACCTTCTTCTATAGTAACTAATCGCCCTGTTTTTATTACAGAGTCAATAATAGTTTGTTCATCCAGTGGCTTGATTGTTCTTAAGTCAATAACTTCAGCACTTATGCCAAGCTCTGCTAAAATAGTGCACGCTTCCAGCGCCATAGCTACTTGCAAAGAAAATGCGACGATTGTTACGTCAGTTCCTTCTCTTAATATTTTAGCTTTACCAATCTCAATTGGCTCAGCAATATCATCTACTTCAAAAGATTGCCCATATAAAATTTCATTTTCTAAAAAAATAACAGGATTATCGTCTCTAATAGCACTAATTAACAACCCTCTAGCATCCCCAGCACTGTAAGGAGCAATTACTTTAAGACCAGGAATGTGCGCGTAAGCAGCTGCATAATTTTGACTATGTTGAGCAGCAACTCTTGCAGCAGCACCGTTTGGCCCTCTAAATACAATTGGGCAGCCCATTTGACCACCAGACATGTAATTTGTTTTAGCAGCAGAATTAACAATCTGATCAAAAGCCTGCATGGCAAAATTAAATGTCATGAATTCAACTATTGGACGAAGCCCACCAAAAGCAGCACCAATTGCAAGCCCAGTAAATCCATGCTCTGTAATTGGCGAATCAATAACTCTACTAGCGCCAAATTCTTGCAATAATCCTTGTGTTATTTTGTAAGCACCTTGATATTCCGCCACTTCTTCACCAATGATAAAGACTTTTTCATCTCTATGCATTTCCTCTCGCATTGCCTGACCAAGCGCTTCTCTTACTGTAACTTCTTTCATTTTTTCCTATTTAAAAATATCTGTATATAATTCATCTGCATCAGGAAGAGGAGATGAGGTGGCAAACTCTGCAACTTCTGTAATAATATCTTTAATTTTCTTTTCAATTTCTTTTAGTTCATTTTCTGAAGCATAAGAATTACTGATAATTTTTTCCCTAATAATTGTAATAGGATCAAGATTTTTCTTTTCCTCAACCTCTTCTTTTGTTCTATATTTCGCAGGATCAGACATCGAATGTCCTCTATAACGGTATGTTTTTGCTTCGATAATTATTGGTCCATTTCCATCTCTGACATATTCAGTTGCTTGCATTGCTGCGTCATACATCGAATTAATATCCATGCCATCAGCCTGAAAACCCGGAATACCAAATGATTCACCCTTTCTATAAAGATCAGTCATCGCAGTAGACCGAGCCACAGAGGTACCCATTGAATATTCGTTATTCTCAATCACATATATTACAGGCAGTTTCCATAAAGCCGCCATATTAAATGCTTCATAAACTTGACCCTGATTAACTGCGCCATCGCCCATGAAAGTAAAACATACATTATCAGTTTTATTATATTTCTCAGCAAAAGCTAGCCCCGTTCCAATTGGCACCTGCGCACCAACAATACCATGCCCCCCATAAAATTTGCCATCTTTATTAAACATATGCATCGAGCCGCCCTTGCCTTTAGAACAACCAGTCACTCTGCCAGTCAATTCTGCCATAACATATTTTGGATCAATTCCAGATAGGATGATATGACCATGATCGCGGTAACTTGTAATGGTACTGTCAGATATTTTTTTTGCAGCATCAATGCCGGTTATAACAGCTTCTTGACCTATATAAAGATGACAAAATCCACCAATTAAACCCATCCCATAAAATTGACCACATTTTTCCTCAAATCTACGAATTAAAAGCATTTTTTCATATGCCGTTACATATTGCTTAGATTCAAGTTTGTATTTTCCTAGATTCAACATAGATCTTTTATTTATAAATAAATTTTGACCATAATACTTAGCTTTTACCTTGTCAACATTGGCGTTGACACAATAATTAGTTTATTTTACATATGTTGCCTTTGCGATGATAATTATTAACCACTAACATAGTATTATTTACTTTATTAATTGATTTATAAAAAAAATATAAATTTTTATGTTGCATATTTAATCTTTTCAAATATAATAAGTATATTAATATCTATTATCAATTTATATTTATCTTAATTATGATCAAGAATAACAACGTTGAGCAAAAACTAATTTCTTTTGTAGATAATCCTGCTGAACTTGAAAAAGTTCAAGAAGATATGAAGAATGGTTGGAATATTATTAGCTTGGTTAAGAATGGTAGCTATTACGTTGGTATTATGGAACTAAATCATAATCAAACAAAAAAAGATACTTTGTACATCCCTCCGCGCAAAAAAATTAAAATCTTAAAGTCGTAACATATCTAAAAACTATTTTCTTTAAGTAAAATAGTTTTTTAGAAATTATTATTCAAATTCCAATAGAATTTGCCCACTTGAAACATTTTCCATTGCAGAAATCATAATTTTTGCTATTTTACCCTTTTTCTCAGACGTTATAATATTTTCCATTTTCATAGCAGTCAATACCAGTAGCTCTTGGCCAACAATTACTTCATCACCGACTGCAACGCTAATATTTATAACCTGACCAGATAATGGTGCAAGTAATTCAGTTTGATCCTCTGATTCATTGCGTGTAAGCATTAATGACTCAAGCTCTGACATACGCGGTGAGCGCACATAAGATTCAACAGTAATACCTGAATAAGTCATTTTATATTTAGTTGACGCTCTCTCAATTTTGATATTTGCTTTACGCCCGTTAATTATTGCGCTCAATAGTGGATTACCAATATTCCAATTACTACGAATTGATATTCGACTTGAGCTGTGCCTGATATTATATCCATCTTCAACTTGTTTAATAACGATTGGAAATTGCTTGCCATCAATTGACACAATCCAACGTGTTCCTATTTTATTTGACTGATCAGAAATCTGACCAACAACATGCGCAGCTCTTTTTTGCTCTGTTAAAAACGCAAGCAATGTCGAAGATAAAAATACTTCGCTAATTTCAGATGTAAGCTGGGCGCCAGAAAATCCATCAGGATATTCCTCATCAATAAATCCAGTATTAATATCACCATCTTTAAATCTTTGATGATGAATTAAAGCCTCTAAGAAGCTGATATTATGAGAAATTCCTTTAATAATAAAAGAACTAAGTGAGCTTTTCATCAACTCAATTGCTTCATCTCGAGTAGCGGCATAAGTACAAAGTTTTGCAATCATAGCATCATAATACATGCTAACTTCACCACCAGAACTAATTCCACTATCAACCCTAATATTAGCATTTTTAGGAGGCTCTTGATATTCCAATATTCTACCACTTGATGGCAAGAATCCTCGAGACGGATCTTCAGCACAAATCCTAGACTCAATTGCCCAACCATTAAGCACTACATCATCTTGCGTAAAACTTAATTTCTCTCCTGCAGCAACCCTAATCATTTGCTCGACTAAATCGATACCTGTGACTAGTTCTGTAACTGGATGCTCAACCTGAAGGCGTGTATTCATTTCTAGGAAATAATAATTTTTATCACTATCCATCATAAATTCAACAGTACCAACAGAATAATATCCAACTTTTCTTGCTAGATTAATTACCTCTAAATACATTTTTTGACGCGTCTCTTCATCAACAAATGAGCTAGGAGCTTCTTCAATTACTTTTTGATGATATCTTTGAATAGAACATTCACGTTCTCCAAGACATACCGCATTACCAAATTGATCAGCAAGTAGCTGAATTTCAATATGTCGTGGCGATTTAATCAATTTTTCAATAAATAATCTACTATCATTAAAACAATTCTCTGCTTCTAATTTCGCAGATATATAAGCTTTTTCAATTTCTGCATGATTATTAACAACGCGCATACCACGCCCACCCCCACCAGCAGCAGCTTTGATGATAATTGGAAAGCCTATTTTTTCTGTAATTTCAATAGCTTGTTCTAGATTATTTATAGTTCCCATATAACCAGGAACTGTACTAACACCAGCATCAATAGCAATTTTTTTGGCTTCAATCTTATCTCCCATTTGCTTAATCGCCTTTGCGCTAGGACCAATTAAAGTTATGCCTTCACGTTTTAGCACATTAGCAAACTGAGAATTTTCAGCTAAAAATCCATAACCCGGATGCACAGCCTGCGCACCGCTAATTCTAATGGCATTAATAATATTTTTTATTGATAAATAACTCTCTGTTGCAGGCGAATTACCAATGTAATAAGCTTCATCCGCAAATGAAACGTGATTAGAATTTGTATCTGCTTCTGAATATATTGCAACAGATTTTATCCCCATCTTACGAAGCGTTCTCATTATGCGAAGAGCTATTTCGCCTCTGTTTGCAACTAGTACTTTTTCAAATAATGGTTTATTCATATTAAGAATTTAAAAATATTATAATGGTAAATTATCATGTTTTTTCCAAGGCTTTTCAACTTTTTTAGTCCGCAAATAATTTAATGATTTACAAATTTTCACACGCGTATTATGAGGTTTTATAATATCATCAAGGTATCCGCGAGAGGCCGCAATAAATGGTGACGTAATATTTTCTTTATACTCATCAATAATTTCTTTCTTTCTTTCTGGGTCTTTACATTCTTCACGAAAAATTATCTCAGCAGCGCCTTCTGCTCCCATAACAGCAATTTCAGAATTAACCCAAGCGTAATTAACATCACCACGTAAATGCTTAGAATTCATCACAATATAAGCACCACCATAGGCTTTTCTAGTAATGACAGTTATTTTTGGAACAGTAGCTTCTGCATAAGCATAAAGTAATTTTGCCCCATGCTTTATGATACCATTATATTCCTGATCCACTCCTGGCAAGAATCCTGGCACATCAACTAAAGTCACTATTGGAATACTAAATGCATCACAAAAACGAATGAATCTAGCCGCTTTGCGTGACGCATCAATGTCAAGACATCCCGCCAAATGCAGAGGTTGATTTGCTACAAATCCAACAGGTGAGCCTTCCATATAACCAAATCCAATAATTATATTTTTAGCATAATCAGCTTGTAGCTCAAAAAATTCTCCTTCATCAACAATTCTGTTTATTAATTCCTTCATATCGTAGGATTTATTTGCAATTGTTGGCACTAGCGTATTAAGCGACATATCAACTCGATCTGCAGGATCTCTAGTAATTCGCCGAGGTAGAGGTCCTCTATTTGATAAAGGCAGAAAATTAAAAAAGCGCCTTGTTTCCAACAGCGCTTCAATATCATTTTTAAAAGCTAGATCTGCAACACCCGATTTGTTAGTATGCATTCTAGCGCCACCAAGCTTTTCTTGACTTACTTCCTCGCCAGTAACTGTCTTTACTACATCAGGTCCTGTTACGAACATATATGATGAGCCTTTTACCATAAAAATAAAATCAGTTAATGCTGGCGAATAAACCGCCCCACCCGCGCATGGTCCCATAATTAATGTTATCTGAGGAATAACGCCTGAAGCTTCAACATTGCGTTGAAATAATTCTCCGTAACCACCTAATGCATCGACCCCTTCTTGAATTCTAGCACCACCTGAATCATTAATACCAATTACAGGAGCAGCAACTTTAATGGCTGCATCAATTAAATTACAGATTTTTTTTGCATGATATTCACCAAGTGACCCACCTAATACCGTAAAATCCTGGCTATATACAAAGACCAAACGACCATTTATAGTTCCATGACCAGTAACAACCCCATCTCCTGGGAAAGTTTTATCAGCCATACCAAAATTATCGCAGCGATGCTCAACAAACATACCTGTTTCTTCAAAACTATCTGGATCAAGCAGCACTTCAAGACGTTCGCGTGCAGTCAGTTTACCTTTTTTATGTTGAACGGTAATTCTTTCAATACCACCACCCAAGCGCGCAAGACTTTTCTTATTTTCAAGAGCTTGTCCCTGATCAAAAACTTTTTTACTCATATTTGAAACATTTGTTTATACGCAATTTGCTATAAATTATAGTTACTTTTTCTATAAAAGATAGAAGAAAATTTTATCATTAAATTTATTTATAAAACTTTAAAAAAGAAGTCAACCAAGACTTTTAATAAGAAGCTTGATAGGATAAGCCACAATCAAAAATGATATCATACCTCCAAGCCACAACAAAATAAACCATACCCACTGCTTAACTTTTGGCTGAGAATCAAGCCAGAGATTAATAGATTTAATATATTTTTTCATGACTACTTTTACCACGAAAAATATAATAAGAATAACCAGTATACCCTAAAATGATAGGCAATAACGGGATAACACCACATAACATAAGAGATAAACTTGGTCCATAAGCTGCTGCATCCCATATAGTATAATTATAAGGAATCAACCATGGAAAAAGACTCAAAGCCAACCCCAAATATCCCATAAAAAATATACCAATACTACATAAAAATGGTCGATATTCATGCCCCACTTTATGCAAATCATTCCAAACTATAATGAATAATATAAAGGTTAGAATTGGAACAACAGAAAGATAATATATATTAGGAGCGCTGAACCAAAAATTTTTAATTTGCTCGTTCATAAATGGCACGACAATGCTGACAAATACCATAAATACAGCCACAAAAAATAGCGCGTATGACGCAACTTGTCGAGACCAATTTTGCGTTATATTTGTAGTTTTCATAATTAACCACGTTGCACCCAGAAGAGCATATCCAAACACAGTAGCTATACCAGTTACAACAGAAAAAGCTGTAGCCCAATCAAATGCCCCTCCCGCAAAATCATGTCCATTAACTTTTACCCCCTCTATGAATCCTCCCAAAATAAGCCCCTGACAAAATGCAGCACAAAGTGAGCCAAAATGGAATACGTAATCCCATATCCATTTGAAATTATCGTCTGCTTTAAAGCGAAATTCAAATGCTACACCACGCATAATGAGACCTAACAACATTATAATAATTGGTATATAAAATGCTGGCAGCAATATTGTATAAGCCAATGGAAAAGCCGCAAAAAGTCCACCACCACCTAAAACTAACCATGTTTCATTTCCATCCCAAAAAGGTGCGATAGAATTCATCATTTTATTGCGACATTCATCAGATGGCGCAAACGGAAAAAGAATGCCCACCCCTAAATCAAATCCATCTAAAAGAACGTATAAAAAAATAGCAGTTCCTATTATGATAGCCCAGATAAAAGGTAAATCTATAAAAGTTGAAAAATCAAACATCTGCTTCTCCTTTTTTTACTATTGATTCTACAATAGAAGCTTCTAAACTGTGTTTATAATACTGATCATCGTCTACGAATTCAGAAAATCCCTTTTTTATTAATTTAATAATATAATAAACTCCAGCACTAAAAATGAAAATATACATTACAATAAATGCCATTAATGACCAAGCTACCTGTGGGCCTGTAATCGATGGAGAAACAGATTGAGCCGTTCTAATAACTCCATATGCTACCCAAGGTTGTCTACCTATTTCTGTTACAAACCAGCCTGCTAAAATTGCAATAAAACCACTGGGTATCATTGCAACCCACCATATATGAAGCAGTTTGCTTGTAAATAACTGCTTTCGAATATATTGCACACCACTGACGATTCCAATCGCAATCATTATTATACCTATACCGACCATGATACGAAAACTCCAAAAAACCCATATAACTGGAGGCCTATCTTCTTTCGGAAAATCTTTCAGAGCTGGAATGACACCATTTACATCACCAGTTAGCACCCAACTCGCTCCTCCAGGAATTGTAATGCCATATTCCATTGTTTCTTTCTCCTGATTAGGTATACCAAAAAGAAATAAAGGAGCATTATTTCTATGATCCCAATTTCCTTCCATTGCCGCTACTTTCAGAGGTTGATAACGCATAGTATTATTACCATGTTCATGCCCAATTAAGAGCTGCGCAGGGGCAACAAATGCAGCCATCATGACAGCCATGCCCAACATAATGCGAGATTGTGAAATAAACTTATTTTTTAATAAGTAAAATGCTCCTATTCCTCCTACAAAAAACGCTGTAGTAAGATAAGCTGCCGTTATCATATGTACAAGTCGATATGGAAAAGATGGATTAAAAATAATCTCTATCCAATTAGTTGGAAATAAACGACCATCTGCTCCGACAACAAAACCTTGAGGAGTTTGCATCCAACTATTAGCAGCTAAAATCCAAAACGCAGAAATCAGTGTTCCAATTGCGACAATACATGTTGAAGTGAAATGCATCCTTTTGCTTACACGCCCCCATCCAAATAACATAATTCCTAAAAAAGAAGCCTCTAGAAAAAAGGCTGTCAATACTTCAAAACCTAACAGTGGACCTAGAACATTTGCTGTTTTATAAGAAAAAACAGACCAATTTGTGCCAAATTCATATGACATCACAATACCAGACACAACACCCATGCCAAATGTTACAGCAAATATTTTAACCCAAAATTTATAAATGTCTTGAAATAAATGATTTTTTGTAACCATCCATCTCCATTCTACTACAGCAAGAAAACTTGCTAATCCTATAGTAATTGCTGGAAAAATAATGTGAAAACTTATAGTGAATGCAAACTGAATGCGCGCAAGTAAAATAGGATCTAGTTGAATAAAATCTTCCATATTAAGTATAAATAGAATTAATAATTAAGTACTATAACATAAGCAATGTTTACTTGTCCATATTTCACGCTAAACTAGCGTAAATTAGATAGAATTATTCTTATAAGAAGTTAATATTTAGCTATATAAAATAATGTAGTAAACCTAGTTCATTATAAAACTTTTTAATTGCTTAAGATGCATAATTGGACGAATAGATTCAATTTTTAGTTTAGAAGAACAATACATTTCTAAAAATCCAAGTTTAGTAGCTTCCTTAATTCGTGCTTCTGTTTGAGCAACTTTGCGCACTTCCCCAGATAAACCAACTTCACCAAAGAAAATGCTATTTTTTGGCAAAGGAACATTACTCGCCGCTGAAATTAATGCTGCAGCTACAGCTAAATCTGCTGCAGGCTCAGTAACACGCAAGCCTCCCGCTACACTCAAATATACTTCATGTGAGGATAAATTAAGGCCAAACCTCACTCCTAAAACCGCAATAATCATTGAAAGGCGGTTATTATCCCAGCCGACAACTGATCTACGAGGCGTTGCCATATTGGTTGGAGCAATCAAAGCTTGGATTTCGATTAGTAAGGGCCTGGATCCTTCAATCCCTGCAAAAACAGCACTACCACTGACATTATTTTCACGCTCCATTAGAAATAATTCAGATGGATTTGATATTTCTGCTAGCCCTGTTGATGTCATTTCAAATACACCAATCTCATTAACAGCACCAAAACGATTTTTCATTGAGCGAAGTATTCGGAAATGATTATTCTGCTCGCCCTCAAAATAAAGAACCGTATCAACCATATGTTCAAGAACTTTAGGACCAGCTAATTGTCCATCTTTATTAACATGACACGCAATTAGTAATGTAATATTATTCTGTTTTGCATAACTAATTAATTGATGAGCGCATGCTCGAATTTGCGAGACGGTCCCTGGCGCAGACGAGAATTCACTTGATGCTATCGTCTGAATAGAATCAATAATTATAAGATTAAGCTGTTTTTTATTTTTATCAATAGTAGAAATTATATCTTCAACATTAGTAGCTGCAAGCAAACCAGTTTTATTATCAGCAATACCAAGCCTTTGTGCCCTTAATTTGATTTGATTAATTGATTCCTCGCCAGTTACATATAAACAGCCAAAATTTGAATTAGATAGGCTCGTGCAAAGCTGAAGCAATAATGTAGATTTACCAATTCCAGGATCACCGCCTATTAATATTGCAGCTCCAGCAACTAAACCACCTCCTAAAACTCGATTTAATTCCTCGATTGGTGTTTTTGTCCGAGTTGTTTGCTCTAAATCACCCGTTAAATATTCAATATTTTGAGCATTACCTATTTTTGGAATAACAATTTTACTGGCAGACACTATATCTTCTGAAATAGTTCCCCACTCTAAACAATCAGAGCATTGTCCCATCCATTTGCTGCTGATGCTACCACAATTTGAACATGAAAATTGACTTTTATTTTTACTCATATTTTAAAATTAATAATCTATTATTACCATATAGCTTTTCTTTGAGTAATTCAAACTTATCAGTAAAATTTATTTTATCGTATTTGCTCATCTCAATTGCAATAACAGCCCCCACTTCAAGCCACTCATTTTTGTCTAAACTCGCCAAAGTTTTAGCTACATAATCTTTATGATAAGGTGGATCCATAAATACTAAAGAGTATTTTTGACTGGTGCGCGGTAAATTAGTAGCATCTACCACAATAGTTTTTACATTATCTTGGCAATTAATTTTTTGCACAAATTGATTGACCAAATCAAGCGCTTCTTTATTATTATCAATTAAAGTAATATTTTGACTTCCACGAGATAATGCTTCAAGCGAAAGTGAGCCAGTACCAGCAAAAAGATCAAGCACCTTGGAGTTCTCAATGAGCTGATCATCCTGAAATTGTCCTGATGAAAGAATGCTGAATAATGCTTCACGAAATTTTGCAGTAGAAGGACGATAATCAGAATTTTTTAAAGTTGGAATAACTCTATTTTTAAATTTACCTGCTATAATTTTCATCTAACTTAACTTCCTTAAATTGTCCTGGCTTTAATTTCCCTAAACTATACTTACCAAAATCTGTGCGTATCAATCTATTGACCTCAAAACCAAAATATTCAAAAATTTTACGAATTTCACGATTTTTACCCTCGGTTAAAATAACTTCATACCAAGAATTCATATTAGTTTTTTGAGTTTGTCTTATAGATTTTGGCTTATATATAATTCCATCTATTTCAATTTTTTTATTATAAAATTCAATTGGTCTACCACCACCGAATACTCGAACCTTATATGTGCGCTCAATCTGATTTACTGGATTTTCAAAAAATCTCGCCACAGTTCCTGAATTAGTTAATAATAATAGACCTTCGCTATTAACATCCAAGCGACCAATCGAAATCACACGAGGCAATCTTCCTTCAAGATCATCAAAAACTGTTTGCCTTCCTTGAGGGTCGTTATGCGTGGTGATTAATCCAACTGGTTTATAATAAATCCATAATTTTGGCAAATCAATGAGTTCAACTTTTTTCCCATTTACTTCTATAATATTATCAATGCTAACATTAAGAGCTGGTTTATCAATAATAATGCCATCAACAGAGACTTTGCGATCTTCTATTAATTTTTCAGCATCACGTCTTGAACACACACCACAATGAGCAATAAATTTTGCTATTCTCATGTAACAATATTGATAATTTTACGTGGGACAATAATTATTTTCTTAATCTGATCACCAATATGTTTAGCAATTGCCGGAATTTCTAGTACTGTGTTTCTGATTTCTTCTTCTGAAACATGCGAAGCAAATTCATGAGTTGTTTTTAATTTACCATTAACTTGAATTGCTAATAAATAGCTATCCGATTTTAGTTTTGACTCATCATATTTTGGCCAACTCAACTTATAAATAGGCGTATCATTGCCAAGAATTTGCCATAATTCTTCAGTAATATGTGGAATAAATGGATTTAGCAGCAATATAATAATTTTGATTGCTTCAATTACGTTTTCTTGATCATATTGCTCGCGTTGAACTTCTTCATTCAAAGCATTGAATAATTCTCTAATTCTAGCAATCGCTTTATTAAGTCTGAAATTCTTAATATCATCTGTCACATTTTTAATGGTTGCATGTGTTAAAGATGAAAGCTTACTGTTACTATTTTGCTTATTTTCTAAAGTTAGAACTTTCTCTACAATATTTTCTAATCTGTTAATAAATTTCTGGCAACCATCAATACCAGCAGCTGACCATTCAAAATCTTTTTCAACAGGGCTATCAGATAGAGCAAACATACGAATACAGTCAGCTCCATGAGTTTTTAACATCGTATCTAAATTAATAACATTTAGCTTTGATTTACTCATTTTTTCAATTTTGCCTTTAATCAACTCAACTCCAGTCTGAGCATGAACTAATTTTTCACCTTGATTCACGACATCATCAGGATGGACAAAATTACCAAAAACATCTTTGTAAGTAGCATGCAAAACCATACCTTGCGTCAATAATTTCTTAAATGGCTCACGCAAGTTATTCAAGTGACCAGTGTCAGACATCATTTTAGTAAAAAAGCGTGCATATAAGAGATGCAATATTGCATGCTCAACTCCACCAATATATTGATCAACTGGCAACCAATAATCACAAGCCTCTTTATCAGTCATTGTATCCGCTTTGTTATTGCAAAATCTGGTGAAATACCATGAAGATTCAAAGAATGTATCTAAAGTATCAGTTTCACGAATAGCTTCAGATTGACATTTCGGACAGTTAACATATTTCCATGTTGGATGATGATCCAGTGGATTGCCAAGCTTATCAAAATTAATATCTTGCGGTAACTCAACAGGTAAATCCTCACTAGGCACAGGGACTACGCCACAAAATTTACAATGAATAATTGGTATAGGACATCCCCAGTAGCGTTGGCGAGATACTCCCCAATCACGAAGCCTGAAATTAATTTCACGCTTACCAATGCCAAGTTCTTCAATTTTATTAATTACAGCAACTCGAGCCTCTATAGCAGTCATTCCATTCAAAAAATCAGAATTGATCATGATATCATCATCTGCATATATATATGCCTGTTTGCTTAAGTCAATTTCTTGCTTGTCTGTATGAACTGTTTGCAACAAACCAAGTCCATCAATAGTTTGAATTAGTTCAAAATCTCGCACATCATGTGCAGGGCAACCATAAACAGCACCAGTTCCATACTCCATTAGGACAAAATTAGCTATAATGACGGGTATTTTTATTTCGGTATCAAATGGATGAATTGCATATAAACCTGTATATACACATTCTTTTTCTGCTTTTTCAATTACAGATTCCGAAGTAGAATTCTGCGCACATTTGGTTATAAAAGCCGCCATTTCTTCAGTAATTGTAATCTCTTGCAAAAGAGGATGATTATAGGCAATTGCTACAAATTTAGCACCAAATATCACTTCTGGCTTAGTTGTAAAAACTTCTATTTTTGTCTCAAGATCTTTGATCGCAAAATGAAAACGTAATCCTTCAGATTTTCCAATCCAATTTTTTTGCATTAAGCGAACATTTTCTGGCCAATGAGTTAATTTATCAATATCTTCTAGTAACTCTTCTGCATAATCAGTGATTTTTAAAAACCATTGAGTTAAATTTCTTTTTTCTACAATAGCGCCAGATCTCCACCCTCTTCCGTCTACTACTTGCTCATTCGCTAACACTGTATTATCAATAGGATCCCAATTTACTAAAGATTCTTTTTGATAGACTAGACCATTATTATAAAGATCTAAAAAAAATTGCTGTTCGTGTTTATAGTAGTCAGGAGAACAACTGGCTAATTCCCTGCTCCAATCATAAGACAGACCAACATTTTTTAATTGATCACGCATTGTGTCAATATTTGCATAAGTCCAGTCACCTGGATGCGTATTATTTTTTATTGCAGCATTTTCAGCTGGAAGACCAAATGCATCCCAACCCATTGGATATAACACATTGTAAGAATTTAGACGGAAATAACGAGCAATTACATCACCAATGGTATAATTTCTTAAATGACCAACATGACATTTCCCTGATGGATAGGGAAACATTTCCAGTACATAATATTTTTTTTTACTATAATCATCGGATGTAGCAAAAGCTTTATCATTGGCCCATATTTGTTGCCATTTCTTTTCAATGTCAATGCTATTCATTTGTATTTCTTATCTTGAGGATTGCAAGTATAAATTTCTTGCTTTAATAATAATTTTTTCTTCTAACACACTAGAAACAGCTTCCGACTTATTATTCTCAGACCATTCATTTTTTACTTTTTTACGTTCAAACGCTACAACTTCTAAGCCTTCTGGCGTAATCACCTCATCTTTAATGTAAACAATTACCTTATGCTGTACATTTTTTTGTCCTTGTGGATTGTACCAATCAGTGATGACAGTACCACTTTTACTGTCAGCCGATGCTAAAGGTGCAAATTTTAAAACTTCAATAGCTGCATCAAACAAATACTTATTAATATTACCGACTTTTGCTCGTGTGGCAGTACTTTTTTGTTTATTAGGTCTAAATACAAGACCTTCTCCTCCCACTACAGACCCCATTTCGTCCATCTCTCGCTCAAGCGAGGATTTAGGGTAATCAGATGCAAAGGTTACTTGATTAAATATAACAACGCACAGTATAATTTTAACGATAAGATTCATATAGTTCACAAAAAATTATTATCCCGAGAATTTAAAAATAAACATTTATCTAACGTTTGACAACTAATATTAATATAATTTTGCAAATTTAATTATATAGCTAGTTAATTTTTGCCGCTTCTCTTAAGCCTAAACATAACTCAAACAACTTATTCTTAAATATTTTTTTTGCAATTGGCAATTGATATATATTTAATTTAGATAAATCATCATCATTTATTGGTAATTTTTCACATAACTCTATTAATTGATAATCACTGGCGCAATAGCCACGTGGAAGATCTATGGTCTGCGCTACATTTTCTCTAAACATTATAAGATGACAAAATCTTTCCTTGAATTCCTTAGATCTATCTTGCACGCCAACTCTTTTAATAATTTTTTCTAAATTTATTTTATAAGTTGCTGGATCTGATAATTTATCACTTCTGGTTTTATAGGTGTCCCATAAGTTGCGGCTATCAATTTCTTTTGAAAGCTCACGATGTAATGGAATTAAATATTCAACATCTTTAATTGCGTATTTTAATAATTCTTTAGATAACGGACGCTCTAACCAGTCTGCTTTTTGCAGAGATTTATCAAGGTTAATATTCAAAATCGCTTTACATAAGCGACCATATCCCATCACCTCTTCAAGACCAATTACACCAGCTGCAATTTGCGTGTCAAATACATTTACAGGTAATTTTCCAAATATATGCAATAAAATATCAAAATCTTGATCCGGAGCATGAAAAACTTTACAAATTTTTTTATCGATCAATATATTTTTGAGACCATCAATTTTTATTCCAGATAAAACATCAATTACTATTTTTTGATTTAATGTCGCAATCTGTATTATACTCAATATTGCATAATAAGTTTTTCTTCTACAAAATTCTGTATCCATGAAAATGATCGATTCTTTTTCTAAGTCTAAGCAGAGTTGGTCAAATTCTTTCTGATTATCTATTATGCGCATAAGTTTTTTGTTTGCTAAAAGTGGTTATTTTCTATATAAATTTATTGTTTCAAAAAAATATAACTAAAGTTTTTAAAATATATGCATAAATTCAGAACTCATAATTGTAATGAGCTAAATAAAGAGCACGTTGGTCAAAAAATTAAACTATCGGGATGGGTGCATAGGCGTCGCGATCACGGTAATTTATTATTCATAGATCTTAGAGATCATTACGGAATAACGCAATTAGTTTTTACTGATAAAAATTTAAGTTTAAAAGATCAAGCCAGTTACTTACGCTATGAAAGCGTAATTACTGTTGAGGGAACTGTTGTGGCTCGCGCTGCTGAGGCCATTAACGAGTCTATGAACACTGGCGCAATTGAAATTGATGTTGACACATACACAATAGAATCTGCTGCTGACACACTCCCAGTGGTAGTTAATTCAGATCAAGATTATCCTGAGGATTTAAGATTAAAATATAGATTTCTAGATTTACGTCGTGAGAAATTACATAATAATATCATGCTTAGATCAAAAGTAATTTCTTTCCTGCGCACAAAAATGATTGAGCTTGGTTTTACTGAATTTCAAACGCCAATATTAACTGCAAGCTCACCTGAAGGTGCTCGCGATTTTCTTGTTCCAAGTAGGCTACATCCAGGAAAATTCTATGCTTTGCCTCAAGCTCCACAACAATTTAAGCAATTATTGATGATGTCATCATTTGATAGATATTTTCAAATAGCACCATGTTTTAGAGATGAAGATGCAAGAGCAGACAGATCACCTGGTGAATTTTATCAACTTGATATTGAAATGTCATTTGTTACTCAAGATGATATTTTTGCGACAATTGAACCAGTAATGTATGAAACATTTAGTAAATTTAGTAATAAAAAAGTATCAAAGCCACCTTTTGCTCGCATCTCTTACGATGAATCTATGTATAAATATGGTAATGATAAGCCAGATCTTCGTAACCCAATCGAAATTGTTGATGTAACTGATATATTCAAGGATTCTGGATTCACTCTATTTAGTGATTCGATTAAAAAAGGCAAAATTGTGCGTGCTATTCCTGCGCCAAATTCTGGCTCTAAATCCCGTAAGTTCTTTGATGACATGATTAAATACGCAATCAGCGAAGGAGCTGGTGGCTTGGGCTATATTCAATTTACAAAAGAAGAAGGTGCAAAGGGTCCTATTGCTAAATTTTTAACAGATGATCAATTAACAGCGCTTAAATTAGCTGCAAACTTGAGTGACGAAGATTCTGTATTCTTTTCATGCGCTGATAAAAACGATGCAGTCAAAATTGCTGGTAAAGTTAGAACTAAAATTGGTACTGAGCTTGAATTAATTGATAAAAATAGTTTTGAGTTTTGTTGGATCGTTGATTTCCCATTCTATGAAATGAATGAAGAAACTAAGCGTATTGATTTTAATCATAATCCATTTTCAATGCCTCAAGGCGGTTTTGAAGCCCTAAATAATGCTAAATCTCAAGAAGAATTACTGAACATCAAGGCTTTTCAATATGATATTGTCTGTAATGGCATTGAGCTATCAAGTGGCGCTATCAGAAACCACAATCCTGAACTTATGTATAAAGCCTTTGAAATTGTTGGTTATAGTCGAGAGGATGTTGATAAAGAATTTGGAGGAATGATCAGCGCGTTTAAATTTGGCGCGCCTCCTCATGGTGGTGTTGCACCTGGAATTGACCGTATGCTGATGTTGATTGCTGACACTGTGAACATTCGAGAAGTAATAGCATTTCCAATGAATCAGCAAGCTGAGGATTTATTAATGCGTGCACCAAATAATGTTAGTGAAAAACAGTTGCGCGAGCTTAACATTATGCTTTCACCTTCTATTCGAAGCAAATTATAGCAAGTTGCAACTACGTCAAGCTTCAGTTATAACTATTTATAACTGAAGTTTACCATAAACATCATTTAAAAGGCAAGGTCACGGTAAATAACGCACCAGTGCCTTTACTTTGCGCGGTGATAGTTCCTCTATGAGCCTCAACCGCAGATTTACATAATGCAAGACCAACTCCTCTTCCTTCAGCTTTAGATTGGGTGTTTGAACCCATTTTAAATGGCGTGAATATATCATATAACTCAGTTGCAGGTATTCCAACTCCCTGATCTTTTACCGTAAATATCGCAGCGGTTCCGTTACTAAATACATTTACCTCAATCAAACCTTTTTCACTAAAATTTATTGCATTGATTATCAAATTATCAACTGTTTGTCTGATGTAATTTGGATCAATAGAAATTAATATTTCTGGCTGAATATCTAGTTTAAAATCAATTGACTTTTCGCCTAAGTAAACCTTACGACATCTCTCAACACGTTCTTTCACCAGCTCACCAAGATTCATTGTTTTCCTATCAAGCTGAATTTTTTTCACATCAAGCATTGCCAAATCTAGCATATTCAGAATCATGCTTGATAATCTAGTGGAATTATTATGCACTTCCTTAGCCAGTTCATTCACATATTTGTCGCCTTTCTTGTGCAGGCTTTCAATCAACATGTCAGAAAAATTCATAACATTACCAACAGGAAGGCGCAATTCATGATTAAGATTATTCAATATTCGCTGCGAAGTTTGACCAAGACGCTCAATTTCTTTTGCCTGATCAGATATACGATTATGAAAAAAATCAATTTTATCATTTAAATCAATCACTTCATTGCTTAAACTATTAATTTTAACTTCGCGCGTGCCAACTTCACTATTTAAAAAAGTTACTTCATTATTGAGCGTACCGACAGCAATTTCAGTGGCTTCAACATATTCCTGCTTTGGCTTAAAAAAGGCAATTAACACTGAACTCATTAGCATCAATAAATATGCAACTGTGAATTGAATATTTCCAATATTTTCAGCTAAAACATCTTTCCCAGTATATAGTTCAAAAAACTGAAAGCTGACAAAACAACCAACAACCATAATTAATACAGCAGCTTGCCAACGAACCAAAATTGATAATACAACAAAATTCAGCATGAAAGTCATTAGCTGAAATTTACTAAAATCACTAATTAATATTTGAATAAATCCTACGCAAACTAATATATAAAATAGAGCAAATACCCAAATATAAGAAATTATATAAAATCTCTTCACATACCCCACCCATAATGGCGAACTGATTAATGTAGTTGCAGTAAATAATACTAGTGGATAAATAAAGCTAATTAGTAGATGATAGTTTTCTGTAGCAGTTTGCGGCAGCGTATAAGAAGAAAAGTAAGTTGAAAATAGAGCAAAAATACCTAAGTATAAATACGCACTTTCTTCTTTAGGTGAATTTACAATACAAAATTGTTTTATATTAAAGTTTTTAACAGCAGAAATAATATTATTAAAATTCTTTTTTCTTTGTGCACGAATAATATTTAATGGTCCATAATCTTTAATACCAACCCAGCCACCTTCTTGTTTTAAAATATAGTGACTACCAAAAAGGAAAACCATATTTGCAAACATACCAGGTATAGCGCTGATAATCCTGTCTCCCATAAAAATTTCGAAAAAAGCAGTAGTAATAACTCCACCCGCCATGCCAATTAAAACTGACTTAGTACTGCTTCTAAAGCCGAAAATTGCAAACATAAATGGAACTGATACTACTGGCATGTAAAATGATTTTGTTTTAATCATCAAATTAAGTAAACTGCTGCTATACAAAGCAATAAGAAATGCAAAAAATCCTAATACAAAAGATATAATTCTAGAAGTTTTGAGCTCATCCTTTAATTTAATGCCAGCAGCCTTACAAAAATCATTAGTAAATAGAATTGACGTAGAATTAATAAAGGAGTCAGCAGATGACATCATCATTGCTAAAATTCCAGCTATTGTTAATCCCTTTAACCCTGTAAAAGAATAATCCATAAGAACACGCTGTGCCATTTCCGTTGGCACAGAATTTGGATAAGCTACCAACGCAAGAACCCCGATCCAAGCAATTGTCAATCCCAAAAAAGTATAAACAAACGCCGCAATAACAAAAGCTTTTCTTGCTTGAAATACATTCTTAGCCATAGAAATTCTTTGAAAAATTGCTGGATCAAATGATGGAATTGCCATGAATAAAAATAAAAATATAAAATATAAAGATTTTTCTGAACTTAAATCAAATACTTTACTTAACTTGAAATTATCATTACTAGAAATAACACTTAAGATTTGATCTGCATTACCGAATGTACCATATATAAAGAATGCCAAAGTTGGCATAACAACCCCAAAGGTGAAAAATTGAATTACATCAGTAAAAGTAACCGATCTAATACCACCTAACGAGGAGTAAATTGTAACAATTAATGCTCCACTCATTATGCCATAAAATTTGGGAACTTCCAAAGAATATTCTAGTAATTTACCCGCCACTATAAATTGGGCAGCAATTACTCCAATAGTTCCAATACAACCCGCAAATACAGTAATTAATTTTACTTTATCTCCATACATTTTGCCCATTGATTCTGCAATGCTGAGATCTCCGAGAAACTCACCCATACGCGGTACAAAAACTATGCCTATTATAGATAAAACTGTTAACATCCCTAGCAAACCAGATATTATAAAATATAAACCATGTTCATATGATTCATTTACAAGTATGTCAAAGTCTCCTCCTGTTGCCCAAGTGGCAACAATGGTGGCTACTAATGTTGTAGTACTAAAATTTCTACCGCCTAACGCAAATTCTCTAATATTTGCAACTTTTTTGCCAGTTAGTATACCAACAGTTAAAGTAAGCAGAGAAAAGAATACAACAATTGCAATATCGATGTTCATAAATATACCTGTGGTTAAAATGATACTATATTTAACCTAAAATAGATTAATATATAACTATATGCAATAATTAGTTTTAATTTTTGAAATTTATTTTATTATATGAAATGCAACGGTTTTAAGAAATTAAAACCGTTGTACGAATTTGTGTTTAAATAATTGATATAGATTCGGCTTTCTATATAGTGATTTATATTTTTCTAGAAGCATGCCCTATGTATAGTTGTCTTGGTCTCGTGATTTTATATTCAGGATCAACCCACATTTCTTTCCAATGCGATACCCAACCAGCAGTTCTTGCAACTGCAAATAAAACTGTAAACATTTGCGGTGGGATGCCCATTGCTTCATATATAATGCCTGAGTAAAAATCAACATTAGGATATAGTTTTCTATCAATGAAATATTGATCATGCAAGGCAATTTTTTCAAGCTCCATCGCAATTTCAAGAAGAGGATTACCCTTTAATTGACCTAGTTCAGATAAAACTTCTTTACAAGTTTCACGCAGCACTGCAGCACGCGGATCATAGTTTTTATAAACTCTATGACCAAAACCCATGAGTCTGAATGATTTATCTTTAGCTTTTGCTCGGTTGATGCAATCTGACACATTATTAACAGTACCAATTTCTTTAAGCATGTTAATTACAGCCTCATTGGCTCCACCATGAGCAGGACCCCAAAGAGATGCAATACCAGCACTCACACATGCAAATGGATTAGCACCTGATGATCCAGCTGTTCTAACTGTCGAAGTTGACGCATTTTGTTCATGATCTGCATGCAAAATAAATATTTTATCTAATGCTTTGGCTAAAACTGGATTTACTTTATATTTTTTATCTGGTGTTGCAAACATCATATGCAGAAAATTTTCAGTAAATGAAAGTTCAGCCTTTGGATAAACAAAAGCCTGACTTTTTGAATATTTATAGGTCATTGCTGCAATAGTAGGCATTTTAGCAATCATCCGAACGGCTGCTAGCTCTCGTCCTTCTGGACTATTCATGTCAATTGAATCGTGGTAAAATGCAGATAATGAACCAACAACTGATAATATTACTGCCATAGGATGAGCTGTATGCCTAAAAGCGCTAAAAATATTGCGAGCTTGCTCATTAATTAATTGATGCTGAATTATATCGTCTCGAAATTCTTTATATTCATTTGAATTTGGCAAATCACCTTTTAATAATAAATGAGATACTTCAAGAAAGTCTTTTTTATCAGCGAGATCTTTTATGTCGTAGCCTCTATGACGAAGCACACCTGCATCGCCATCGATATATGTGATTGTCGATGTGCATGACGCAGTCGACATAAAGCCTGGATCATATGTGAAATATTTTGATTCACTATATATTTTTGATACATCCAAAACATCAGGTCCAATTGACGATTTTCTGATGGGTAAGTTATAAGTTTGCCCTTTAATTTTTAGTTCTGCATATTCTTCTGTCATGATTTTATTACCTCATAATTGTATTATTTAAATATATAAGAGTCTATTTAATATCTTAAACAATTATTTTGTTTTTTAAAAACCAAAACATTAATTTCGTAATATTTCTTTAATAAATTAGCTTAATTTATCTCAGTACCAAAAATTAATTTGTTTTATTTCTTTGGTTTTTTTGACTCTTCCAAAATTCTAATATCATCCTTTAATTTTTGAAATACTCTAACAGGTTTAACATGTTTGCCAACAACACCAACACCTTTATTAGATAAATTCGAGTAAGCATCAACATATGCCTCACGGAATTTTCTTGCTTGAGCGGCGTCTTTAGCAAGCGCATTTAGCTCTATATTATTTACTACCCTATTCACTTTAATTTTCTCTGCATTTGGAAGATCAACAAAATTCTTACCAAATTTAATTTGAGAAAATTCATCTCTCGTTTTGGAAAGATCTTTTTTTGCCAGTATAGTAGCAGATTTCTCGGCAATTTTTTCTCTTTTTGCTTGAGGTAGAGTCGTTGGAATATCCTTAAGCAGCTCTTTCTTCAATGCATTCTTATAATCGGCAATTGCTGTTTTATTTACTGACTCTTGCGTTAATCCAGTCTTAGCTGTTACTGCCTTCAGAATTGCTTTATTAGCAGTTGGTGCAAAAGCTTCTTTTTTTAATGATTTAACACGAGCTTGATCAATTAAATATGAAGGTGTCATGGAAGTAAGTTTATCAGATATAGCTTGCACCCTTTCTTTACCTAATGCTAAATTAAGAGCGCGCTTAGGCATGCTTTGTATTTGACTCTTAATTGGGTTAGTTACCATCGAAGCATTTCTCATCAAGTCTGAGACGGCTTCATTGCCAATTTTATTTAATTTTACTGAATTCATTTCAGTTCCAGTCAGGAATTGTGCAGCTTTAACCGTCAGCGCATTAAATTTATGCAACAGATAAATTGCAGCAAAAATTAAGAATAACCCATCCAACTGAACAAACTTTCCACTCCAAAATTGAGTCAATCTCCTTATATCTTTAACTGGATCTAAGAATGGTAAATCTGGATATCTTTGACCAATACAACCATACGCTTCACAGAAGTTACTTTGGGAATTGTCACCAAGCAAAACCTCATTTTCAAAGTGATCAATTGGAATAGGTATTGACTTAAGCTCACGCGAGAAATTAGTTCCAATCATTTGCTGTGGAAACCACCATGAAAATATTGAATCAGTTAAACCATTTAACGAATCCTGAGTTTTTGCATCAAATACAGAAGATGTCGTGCTATCTACTGGATTCATTGTTGACATAGTTAAGAAATTATATCTGCATACACTAAATCCAAGAGATGCATATAATTCATGCCTGATCAACATTGAAATAAAAATTAAGCCTGTAAATAATATAATTGGTTGTACAGCATAAGATAGTAATTGCTTAAGCCAATTTTCAAAAAATGATTTAGTAAACTCAAATAGTAAAAAGCAAATAAAAATTGGTGCCATTATGAGAAGAAGGCTTATAGCTATAAGTGCACTTAAGTAAATCACAGCTGATTGAACAAATATGATAATAACCAAGCACATGGCTATAAAAAACAAGATAATATATGGCAGGCCAAGCCAGTCAACAAACAGCATCGAGATTAATTTTGAGAAAGTTTGAGGCGCAATCATCATTGCCATAATCCCAGGAGCACCAGGACCAGTTGCTCCTGCTTCCATAATTATATTTAAAATTTGATCAGCTCCTCCAACAAAATATACAAATAAATAATCATTGAAAAAACTCCAACTATATTGCGAATTCAGTAATGCTGAAACTATTGCAATTTTTGTAACTCGAACAATCAACTCTGTTTGAGTCATTTTTATATTGCCCATCAGATATGATAAACCTGTTAACATTATATATAATGTTATTATTGCTGAAACAGCTGATTTATATCCAGGGTTATTAACTACACCCAGATATAGATCTTTAACAACACCTTGTCTACCTTCAGTACCAAATATATAATCTTTGACTAATTTTACTGCATATGTGACTGGATCTGGACTAACTCTTGAAATTCCAGACTTAACAATTACTTTATATTGACCATTATTATCATCATAAAATTTATCCGCTATTTTAAAATATACTTTACTACCCATATATTGAAGCTTTTCTTCTTCAGATACAAAATGATAAACTCTACCTCCAGTTTCTCGTAAATTTCCATTTTTATCTACTTCGTACATTGCATAATCAGGAGTTTTTTCTCCAACATGAAAAACTATACCAAGTGGGTCAATTTGAGTTTGCTTTGTTAAATTTGGATCGCTCTCTTTTTCTGCTATTAATGTATATAATCCGACTCCTTTTTTAAGTAAGCACGGAGCATTCATAATTGCTGCATCAGGACCTGTACTACACATCGTATCATCAGCAAACATGCACTCAGTTAACCTAACACAAATATCTGATAATTTATTCGCTTCTTTACTAGTTCCAAACCACGGACACCATGCAGAAACTTCCGAAACAGTATTGACATCCACACCATATTCCCAGCCTCTGACAGAAACCGTCAGAGGACGACCATTAATACGAAAATCAGAATTAAGCCATGGAGCTACTTGATTATCCCCTACTTGACCATCTAATTCTTGAGCATCATACCTTGATGAAACAATGAATTTTGCATGCCCAAAATCATCAGCATCAATACATCTATCACCAGAGCAGCTAGCAAGTAATAATAATATTAATATAATGAGCCGATTTTTAATCATCATTTCCTTTATTTTTTAATTTTGTAGAATCTCTTCTAGTCACTTTGGCCTTTGATTTTTCAATTACATTTGTATTTTCAGGTTGATGATTATTTAATTCTTTAGTTGGCTGCGCTTTATTTAAATCTTTTTCATTCTTATTTTGATTATGCTTTCCGAGTGTTTTATCATCAACATTATTCTGTTTATTAGAGAGCTCTTGTGTAGGCGGTGTAACATTTTGTTTATCACCTGCAGCATTTTTCTTAGCTGGTTCTTGCCTATTTATCGCAGCACCTTGTTCATTACCTTTAACATCATTTGTTTTTAATGAATCATCATTTTTTACCCTACTATCTTCATTAGTTAGTTCTCTGTTATTTGTTGCAGCATTTTGTGTATCTTGCTTAGCTGGTTCTTGTGTAGGCGGTGCTGCATTTTGTCTACTTTCTTCAACATTCCTTGGTTCGAATGGATTCTTCTGCTTTTCTCTATTGTCTATAGTATTTGTTCTTTCAAATTTACTACTTTGATCAGATGAATCTTGTTTATTAATTGAATTATTTTGTCTATTTTCTTCAATATTGTCTGTCTTGGAAGGATCATTCTGCTTTAATTTATTATCAATTTCCTTTTTTACAGTATTTGTTCTGGCATTGTCCTCACTCGGTAATTCTTGTCTATCTGTTGCAACATTTTGCTTAGCTGAGTCTTGTGTATCTTGGTTAGTCTTATCTATTTTTGGTAGATCATCATGTTTTACTTTATTGTCTATAGTATTTGTTCTTGCATCTTCACTACCTTTATTTTTCTCTCGTCTTGCTATTTTAGCTTCTTCTATTTGTTTATTAATTCCCACAACATCTTCTTTAGTTGCCTCAATATTATTCTTATTTAGATTTTTCGAATCCTTAGCCCCCACCTCGTTCGCCGGTATTTCAGAGCTTTTCTTTGCAGATTCAAATAAATCTGTAGCAGTTGTTTTACCTTTTTCCAACCCTTTTTGATCTACAGCATTTTGTTCTTTGCCTTCAAAATCAGCTGTTTTAGATGGATCATTCTGCTTTAATTTATCATTTTCAATTTTATTTTTGATAGTATTTGTTCTTACATCTTCACTGCTTGTATTTCTCTCTCCCTTTGCTGTTTTAATTTCTTTTATTTGTTCATTAATTCTTGCAATATCTTCTTTAGCTGCCTCAATATTTTTCTCATTTAGATTTTTCAAACCCTTAGAACCCAACTCGTTCGCAGAACCTTTCTTTGCAGATTCAAATAAATCTGTAGCAGTTGTTTTACCTTTTTCTGACTCTTTTTGATTTGCAGCATTTTGTTCTTTGACTTCAACATTATCTGTTTTAGATGGATCATTATGCTTTAATTTATCATTTTCAATTTTATTTTTTACAGTGTCTGTTCTGTTGTTGTTAATGTTATCTTTATTCATACCTTTTGGAGTTGCAGCTTTGCCACCAATATCATTACCTTCTTTTGCAACTTTAAATAAATCTGTAGCAGTTGTTTTACCTTTTTCCAACCCTTTTTGATTTGCAGCATTTTGTTCTTTGCCTTCAACATTATCTGTTTTAGATGGATCACTCTGCTTTAATTTATCATTTTCAATTTTATTTTTTACAGTGTCTGTTCTGTTGTTGTTAATGTTATCTTTATTCATACCTTTTGGAGTTGCAGCTTTCCAAGCAGTTTCAGCTCCTTGATTTGCTGATCTGGATGAATCTGTAGTATTC